>CAJOIG010000015.1 GCA_905234575.1 uncultured Oscillospiraceae bacterium | reverse complement strand
GCGACCTACTACCTGGAGGTCCGCGAGCAGGCGCTGCGCACCGGCGTCGTCACCATGGGCCAGCTCGAGGGCGTCGAGCCCGTCTGATCCTTTATAAAACCTGTCAGACCCGTCCGAGCCCGGACGGGTCTGAACGAATCGGACGCCAATCATTTGTTCAACGGAGGAATCTTCCATGCGGACAAGACAAGAGATCAAAGCCATCGGCAAAGAGCGGTTCCTGGCCAATTACTGGAACTGCGTGCTTGCCCTCCTTCTGATCGGGCTCGCCATCGGTCTGGCCAGCTCCTTCACCGTCGGGATCGGCGCGCTCATCCTGGCCGGACCGCTGACCATCGGCCTGAACCATTTCTTCATTCTGAACATCTTCGGCCGCCCGGAGGCGAATACCGTCGGCACGCCCTTCACCGCCGCCTTCCGGAACTTCAGCCGCAAGCTCGGCGGTTATCTCTGGATGGTGCTGTTCACCTTCCTGTGGTCCCTGCTGTTCTATATCCCCGGCATCATCAAGGGCTTTTCCTACGCCATGACGCCGTACATCCTGGCCGACTGCCCGAACGTCCGGGCCAAGGACGCGCTGAAGCTATCCATGCGTATCATGAACGGGCACAAATGGGAACTGTTCGTGTTCTATCTCAGCTACCTCGGGTGGCTCATCCTGAGCGCCTTCACCTGGGGCCTTCTGGAGATCTTCTATGTTGGGCCGTATATGTACAGCTCTCTCGCCGTGTATTACCTCGAGGTCCGGGAGGACGCCCTGCGCCGCGGCGTCATCACCATGGATCAGCTCAACGGCCTCGAGCCCGTGTGAGCGGGCATTCCTAAAAAAATCAAACGTCCCGGAAGCGGTTTCTCGCTTCCGGGATTTCGTTTTTTATCAGTCCAGCTTGCCGTCGCAGTAGACGCAGCGGTAGATCTTGTTTTTCCGGTCCGTCAGGCGGAAGATCTGCGGCAGCTCCTGCTCCACGGTGGAGATGCAGCGGGGGTTCTTGCACTTCACGACGTCCCGCAGCTCCGCCGGAAGAGAGGGATGGTATTTCTTCACGCAGACCTCGTTTTCGATGACGTCGATGGTGACGCCGGGGTCGATGAAGCCGAGGACGTTCAGGTCGAAGTCGATGGGCCCGTCCACCTTGATGATGTCCTTGCTGCCCATCTGCCGGCTCGCGACGTTCATCATGAGCGCCACGGGGCAGCCCAGGGTCTCCAGGTTCAGAAATTGATAGATCGCCATGCCCTGTCCGGCCTGGATGTGGTCGATGACGATGCCGTTTTTGATCGCGTCTACGTTCACAGTCGTCCCGCCTCCTTGAGCATTTTGAGAATGAGGGCCATGCGGATGTATTTGCCGTTGAGCGCCTGGCGGAAGTAGCAGGCGCGGGGGTCGTCGTCCACGGCGACGGAGATCTCGTTGACGCGGGGCAGCGGGTGCATGACGATCATGTCCTCCTTGGCCCAGCGCAGCTTCTCCGGCGTGAGGATGTAGCTGTCCTTCAGGCGGAGATACTCCTCCTCGCTGAGAAAGCGCTCCCGCTGCACGCGGGTCATGTACAGCACGTCCAGCGCGGGCATGACGCCCTCCAGGTCCGTGGTCTGCTTGTACTCGATGCGCTTGCGCTGCAAAATGTCCTTCTTGACGTAGCTCGGCAGCTTCAGCTCCTCCGGGGAGATCAGCATGAACCGGACGCCCGGATAGCGGCTCATGGCCTCGATGAGGGAATGGACCGTGCGGCCGAATTTGAGGTCGCCGCACACGCCGATGGTCAGGCCGTCAAAGTGTCCCTTCTCCCGCTCGATGGTGAGCAGGTCCGTCAGCGTCTGCGTGGGGTGGTTGTGTCCGCCGTCGCCGGCGTTGATGACCGGGACGGAGGCGTGCTGCGCCGCCACGAGGGGCGCGCCCTCCTTGGGGTGGCGCATGGCGATGATGTCCGCGTAGCAGCTCACGGTGCGGGCGGTGTCCGCGATGGACTCGCCCTTGGCGGCGGAGCTCGAGGCTCCCTCCGAGACGGACAGGACATGCCCGCCGAGCTCGTACATCGCGGCCTCGAAGCTCAGGCGCGTGCGGGTGGAGGGCTCGAAAAACAGCGTGGCGAGCTTCCTCCCGCGGCAGACCTCGGCGTATTTCGCCGGGTTCTCGATGATGTCGTGGGCGACACCAATGAGCTCGTCGATCTCCTGCACGCTCAGGTCGGTGATGCGGATCAAACTTTTCATGCGTTGCCTCCGATCCAGCTCTCGTCCGAGGGGTCGTCGCGGAAGCGGAGCAGGCGCGCCACGTCCTCGGGACGGATGTAGCCCTCGTCCGCCGCCGCCGCGGCCACGGCGTCGAGGTTCGTCAGGCTGTGGTTTGCAAGGCCCGCCGCCGCCAGGCGGTCGAGGCCCTTTTTCATGCCGTAGGTGAAGATGCTCACGATGCCGAGGACGTCGGCCCCGGCCTCCCGCAGGGCCTCCGCCGCGTCGATGACGCTGCCGCCGGTGGAGATGAGGTCCTCCACCACCACGACCTTCTGGCCGGGGAGCAGCTTGCCCTCGATGCGGTTCTGCCGCCCGTGGTCCTTCGCGCCGGAGCGCACATAACCCATGGGCATCCCCAGCAAATGCGCGGCGATGGCGGCGTGGGCGATGCCCGCCGTGGCGGTGCCCATGAGGACGTCGGCCGCGGGATAGCGCTCCCGGACCGTGTCGGCGATGGCGCTCTCCACAAGCTCCCGCACCTCCGGCGCGGTAAGGATGAGACGGTTGTCGCAGTAGATGGGGCTCTTGATTCCGCTGGCCCAGGTGAAGGGCTCCTCCGGGCGCAGGAATACGGCCCGGATGGAGAGAAGGCCCTCCGCCACCCTGCGTTCCATGCTTTTTTCCATAGCTTCCTCCGTGTGGATAAATAATTATGTCAACAATATTATGTCAATCAACGAATTCGGTGACGCAGCGCCGGTACGCCGCGGCGGGGTCCGCCGCCTGGGTGATGGGCCGGCCGACGACGATGAAGTCCGAACCGAGGGACTTCGCGCGCTCAGGCGTGGCGATGCGGGTCTGGTCGTCCTTCGCGGCGTCGGCAAAGCGCACGCCGGGGGTGACGGTGAAGAACTCCGCACCGCAGACCTCATGGATCGTCCCGGCCTCCAGGGGTGAGCACACGACGCCGTCGAGCCCCGCGTCCCGGGCGTTTTTGGCGTAGGCCGCCACGACCTCGGGAAGCGGGCGGTCGATGAGAAGCTCGCCGCGCATGGCCTCCTCCCCGGTGGAGGTGAGCTGCGTCACGGCGATGAGCAGGGGCCGCGTCCCGTCCGGGCGGGTCAGCCCGTCCAGCGCCGCCTCCATCATGGCGCGGGTCCCGGCGGCGTGGACGTTCGTCATGTCCACGTCCAGGCGGGAGAGCACCCGCATGGCCTTTTGGACGGTGTTCGGGATGTCGTGGAGCTTGAGGTCCAGGAAGATACGGTGGCCCCGCTCCTTCAGTATCCGGACGATGTCCGGGCCCTCGGCGTAATAGAGCTCCATGCCGATCTTGACGAAGGGCCGTTCGTCCCCGAACCGGTCCAAAAATGCCAGCGTCTCCGCCCCCGAGGCAAAGTCGCAGGCGACGATCACGTCCTTACCCATGATGTGCGCCTCCTATGATATCCGATAGATTCTCGATCCCGTATTTCTCCATCGCGGCGGGAAGCCCCTCCACGATCTTCTGCGCGGCATAGGGATCGATGAGGTTCGCCGCGCCGACGCCCACCGCGGTTGCCCCGGCGAGCATCATCTCCAGAACGTCCTCCGCGGTGCTCACGCCCCCCATGCCCACAAGGGGGATCCGCACGGCCTCGTACACCTGCCAGACCATCCGCAGAGCGACGGGAAACACCGCCGGGCCCGAGAGGCCGCCCGTGGTATTCGCGAGGATGGGGCGGCGGGTCGACAAATCGAGCCGCAGGCCCAGGAGGGTGTTTATGAGGCTCAGCCCGTCGGCTCCGGCGTCCTCGCAGGCCCGGGCGATGGACACGATGTCCGTCACATTGGGGGAAAGCTTCAGGATCACGGGCTTTTTCGTGACCGCCTTTACCGCCCGGGTGACCTCCGCGGCAAGAGCGGGATCCGCGCCGAACGACAGACCGCCGCCGTGGACGTTCGGGCAGCTC
Organism: uncultured Oscillospiraceae bacterium; assembly: GCA_905234575.1. GTDB lineage: Bacteria > Bacillota > Clostridia > Oscillospirales > Oscillospiraceae > CAJOIG01. Next base: position 10,876 of record CAJOIG010000015.1, on the reverse strand, counting down.
ACGTTCACCTCGATCCAGCCGACCTGGCTGGCCTCGTCCAGCATGGCGCAGGTCTCGGCGTATTCCGCGACGGAAAAGCCGCTGACGTTCGCCATGACGGGCTTATGGAAGAATACCGCCATCGCGGGCAGCTCCTCCGCGAGCACATGCTCAACGCCGGGGTTCTGCAGACCGACGGCGTTCAGCATCCCGGCAGGCGCCTCCGCGATGCGCGGCGTGGGGTTGCCGAAGCGGGGCTGTCTCGTCGTCCCCTTGAAGGAGAAGGTCCCGAGGCAGTCGATGTCATAGAGCTCCGCGAACTCCTTGCCGTAGCCGAAGGTGCCGCTCGCGGGAATGACGGGGTTTTCCAGCGGGAGCCCGCACAGGGTAACGCTCGTATTCACCACCGCACCTCCTCTCTGCGAAACACCGGGCCGTCCCGGCATACGCGCTTCGGGCCGCTGGCTGTCTGCACGGTGCAGCCCATGCACGCGCCGAAGCCGCAGCCCATGCGCTCCTCGAAGCTGTACTGTCCCGGCCCGGTCACGGCGGCGTCCAGCGCCCGGAGCATCGGCGTGGGTCCGCAGGCGTAGACGTAGGTGTACGCCCCGGCAAGGGGAACGGCGTCCGTCACGAAGCCCCGCACGCCCGCGCTGCCGTCCGCCGTGGCGAGGAACACGTCCGCGCCCAGGGCGCGGAGCTCGTTTTCCAGCAGGATGTCCTCCCGGCGGTTGAAGCCCAGGACCGCCATGGGCCGGGCTCCGGCGGCGGCGAGCTCCTTCGCGAGCCGCGCCAGAGGCGCCGTGCCGATGCCGCCCCCCGCGAGGAGGGGCCGGTCCCCGCTCACGGAGAGGTCGAAGCCGTTCCCGAGGCCGGAAAGCACGTCCAGTTCCGTCCCGGCAGATAGCTCCGCCAGCCGCGCCGTGCCCTTCCCCACGCACTTGTAATATAAGGTAAGGGAACGGTCGTCCCAGTCGCTGACCGAGATGGGCCGCCGGAGGAAAAAGCCGTCCAGCCGCAGATCGACGAACTGGCCCGACGCCGTCATGGCCGAGGTGTCCCCGGTCAGCACCAGGCGGAAGACCTCCGGCGCGACGGGCTTGTTCTCAGAAATTATGTAAACTGACTGTTTCATTTGCCCTCCTTCAGCGAGGCGTCCGCGAAGACCTCTCGCCCGGCGCAGACCGTCAGCAGGCAGCGGCCGTTGACCCGCCTTCCCTCGAAGGGCGTGGCCCGCCCCATGGAGAGGAACTCCGCCGGATCCACGGTGTACTCCGCATCCAGATCCCAGACGCAGAAATCGCCCTCGCCCGCCAGTCCGAAGCGGCGGCGCGGGTTGTCGCTCATGAGCTTCACAAGCCGGGAAAGCTCGATGATTCCGGGCTTTACGAGCTCTGTGTACAGGACCGGGAACGCCGTTTCGAGGCCCACGACGCCCATGGCGCTGCCGGCAAGCCCGCGGCTTTTCTCCTCCGCGCTGTGGGGGGCGTGGTCCGTGGCGATCATGTCCACCGTGCCGTCCTTCAGGCCCTCGAGGAGGGCGAGCCGGTCCCGCTCGGCGCGGATGGGCGGGTTCATTTTGAAGCGGCCCTCCTCCTCCAGCATCCCGTCGTTCAGGACCAGGTAATGGGGCCCGGTCTCACAGGTTATGTCAACTCCCCGCGCCTTGGCCCGGCGGATGATCTCCACGCTCTCCGCGCTGGAGACGTGGCAGACATGGTAGGCGCAGCCGGACCGGCCGGCCAGGACCGCGTCCCGGGCGATGGGGATCCACTCGCTCTCCGGACAGATGCCCCGGTGTCCATGGACCCTCGCGTATTCGCCGTCGTGGATGTACCCGCCGAACAGCAGGTCGTTTTCCTCGCAGTGGGCGGCGATGGGCTTCCCCATGGCCGCGGCCCGCTCCATGGCCCGGAGCATGACCGCGCCGTCCTGCACGCCGTGCCCGTCGTCCGAAAAGCCGCAGACGTAAGGCGCCATGCCCTCGAGATCGGCGAGAACTGTCCCCTTCTCGTCCCGGGTGATCGCCCCATAGGGGATCACCCGGATGACGGCGTCCCGCTCGATGATCGAAAGCTCCTGCTGGAGGGTATCGAGGTCGTGGGGCACGGGATCGAGGTTCGGCATGGGGCAGACGGCGGTATACCCGCCCCGGGCCGCCGCGAGACTGCCTGTGCGGATCGTCTCCTTATACGAAAAACCCGGCTCGCGAAAATGCACATGCACATCCGCAAAGCCGGGAAAAACAGCCACAGAACGGTCCTCGACGACCGCCTCGGGGAAAACGCCTCCGGGAACGGGAAACACAAGGCGTCCGTCCGAGGCGAGCACGTCGCCGCGGAGAAATACGCCGTCCCGATAGAGCATCGCGTTCTTGAAAAGGACCTGCATGGACGTTCCTCCTGTCTGTGTTCGTGCTATACTACCACGCCCCGCCGCGCCCCGTCAAGGCGGAAAAGATGACAAAATCGCATTGACATCCGGGCCGTCGGGCGGGTATATTCTGGGTATGAACGTGTATGATTTTGACAAGACCATCTATCCCCGGGACAGCACGGCGGAGTTTTATCTCTGGTGCCTGCGGCGGTATCCCGCCTGCCGCCGGACCCTCGGCGTCACGGCCTGGGCGTTTTTCCTGATGGGCACGCGCCTGCGCCCCAAGACCCGGTGCAAGGAGCTCTTCTACCGCTTCCTGCGCCACGTCCCGGAAGACGCGCCCGCGCGCTTCTGGGAGGAGCATCTTCCAAACATCCGCCCCTGGTATCTCGCCCAGCGGCGGGAGGACGACCTCGTGATCTCCGCGTCCCCGGAATTTCTGCTCCGCCCCGCGGCCGAGGCCCTGGGCTTTGCCCTGCTGGCCTCCCGGGTGGATCCCCGGACCGGCGCGTACGACGGGGAAAACTGCCACGGTCCTGAAAAGGTCCGCCGCTTCCGGACGGCGTACGGCGGCGCGGCGGTGGAGGGCTTCTGGTCCGATTCCCGCTCCGACGCGCCCATGGCGGCCCTGGCAGACCGTGCGTTTCTCGTGCGGGGCGACATAATTTCTCCCTGGTGACGGGTATTGTGGATTTTGCTCAGAAACCGGAAGAAAATGGTGGAAAAATTGAAATAAGCCACTATTGCCAAAGCCCCGGCCCATCGTGTAGAATGAACGTACAAGGCGTAAAAGTTTTGTAAAATCTTCAGACGGGACGGTATGGCATCATGCGGCTGCTGGAAGAGCGCATCCTCAAGGACGGAAAGGTACGCCCCGGCGGCATCCTGAAGGTGGACGGGTTCCTGAACCACCAGATGGACGTGCACCTGTTCATGCAGCTCGCGGACCAATGGCACGAGGCCTTTGCCGCCGACAACGTAAACAAGATCCTTACCATCGAGGCGTCCGGCATCGGCCTCGCGTGCATCGCGGGCCTGGTGTTCGACTGCCCGGTCGTCTTCGCGAAAAAGACCAAAACCAAAAACATCGACGGATCCCTGTATAAGACCACCGTAGAGAGCTTCACCCACGGCAACATCTATGACGTGATCGTATCCAGGGATTATTTGCTTCCCACGGACCGGGTGCTGCTCATCGACGACTTCCTCGCGAACGGCGCGGCGCTGGACGGTCTGTGCGACCTCGTCGAGCAGTCCGGCGCGACCTGCGTCGGCGCGGGCATCGCCGTGGAGAAGAGCTTCCAGCCCGGCGGACAGCGTCTGCGCGCGCGCGGTCTGCGCATCGAATCCCTCGCCCGCATCAAGGCCATGCACGACGACGGGACCCTGGAGTTCGACGACTAATCCGTCCCCTTGTTTTCCCTGCGGCGCCTGCCGCTCTGACATATCACCCGAAAAACATTTTTTTAGGAGGATTACCATGAAGAAGATTCTTGCCCTGCTCATGGCTCTGTGCATGGTCTTTGCCCTCTGCGCCTGCGGAAGCTCCAACACCGCTCCCGCCGCCGAGGAAGCCCCTGCCGCCGAGCCCGCCGCCGCTCCTGCCGAGGAGCCTGCTGCCGAGGAGCCTGCCGCCGAGGAGCCCGCGGAAGAACCCGCCGAGGAGCCCGCTGAGGCCGCCGGCCCCGACATCAAGATCGGCCTGATCTGCGTCCACGACGAGACCATCGGCTACGACATGGCCCACATCGAGGGCTTCCAGACCGCCGCCGCCGAGCTCGGCCTGACCGCCGACAACTACGTCATCAAGACCAACATCCCCGAGGGCCCCGAGTGCTATGACGCCTGCGTCGACCTGGCTGAGGCCGGCTGCCAGCTCATCATCACCGACTCCTTCGGCCACGCCACCTACGCCCAGCAGGCCGCCATCGAGTATCCCGAGGTGGAGTTCATCTCCATGACCGGCAACAACGCCTTCGCGAGCGGTCTTGCGAACCTCCACAACATGTTCCCCCACACCTATGAGTCCCGCTTCGTCTCCGGCGTCGTCGCCGGCATGAAGCTCCAGGAGCTCATTGACAACGGCGAGCTCTCCGACAAGAACTATGACGAGAACGGCATGATCAAGATCGGCTACGTCGGCGCCTTCCCCTATGCCGAGGTCATCTCCGGCTACACCGCCTTCTTCCTGGGCGTCAAGTACATCGTCGGCGACGTGATCGCCATGGACGTCACCTTCACGAACTCCTGGGCTGACGCTGCCGCCGAGCAGCAGGCCGGCAAGGCCCTCATCGACGACGGCTGCGTCATCATCAGCCAGCACGCCGACTCCCAGGGCATGCCCACCACCGCTCAGGCCGAGTGGGAGAAGGGCACCGTTTGCTACGCCGTCGGCTACAACGTCGACATGCTGAACGTCTCCCCCGACGCCTGCCTGACCTCCGCCCAGAACAACTGGTCCGAGTTCTACAAGTTCGCCTTTGAGTGCATCCTGAACGGCGAGCCCATCCCCACCGACTACTCCATCGGCTACGCGGACAACGGCGTCATGATCTCCGAGCTCGGCGCTTCCTGCGCTGAGGGCACCGCCGAGAAGGTCGCCGAGGTCGAGGCCGCCATCGCGGATGGCTCCCTCCAGATCTTCGACACCGCCAACTACACCGTCGAGGGTGAGCATCCCACCACGAAGCTCGTGGACATCGACGGCGACTTCGTCGGCGACGAGGGCTACGAGGCCATCACGGACGGCATCTTCTACGAGTCCGAGATCATCTCCGCTCCGTACTTCGACTTTGCCATCGACGGCATCACCATGCTCAACTGATCATCCCAGCATCCCAACGGGAGCCGCAGACGCGGCTCCCGTTTTTTGTTTCCGAATTGTTTTTTTACATACCATAGATTCTATGCTAGAATAAACTGTAAGTCTGTTTTCTGCGTCTTTCCATTCTCATCACAAAGGAGTGATCCACTTGGCAGAAGAGTTTGCCGTGCGGATGGTCGACATCACCAAGGCCTTCGGCACCAAGGCCGTCGGCACCAAGGTCGTCGCCAACAAAAACGTACATCTGGACCTCCGCAAGGGCGAGATCCTCTCCCTGCTCGGCGAAAACGGCAGCGGCAAGACCACGCTGATGAACATGCTCTCCGGCATCTACTTCCCGGACAGCGGTAAGATCTTCGTGGACGGGAACGAGGTCACCATCGCCTCCCCCCACGACGCCTTCGAGCTCGGCATCGGCATGGTCCACCAGCACTTCAAGCTCGTGAACGTGCTGACCGCCGCGGAGAACATCGAGCTCGGCCTGCCCGGCAAGACCGTCGTGGACCGGAAGGCCATCGCCGCGAAGATCCAGGAGATCTGCGACCGGTACGGCTTCGTCATCGACCCGAACAAAAAGGTCTACGACATGTCCGTCTCCGAGAAGCAGACCCTCGAGATCGTGAAGACTCTCTACCGCGGCGCGAACGTCCTCATCCTGGACGAGCCCACCGCCGTGCTGACCCCCCAGGAGACCGAGCGCCTCTTCGCCGTCATGCGGAACATGAAGGCCGACGGCAAGAGCATCATCATCATCACCCACAAGCTCCACGAGGTCCTCGAGATCTCCGACCGCGTGGCCGTGCTCCGCAAGGGCGAGTACATCGGCGACATGCGCACCGCCGATGCCGACGCCCAGAAGCTGACGGACATGATGGTGGGCCGGGCCGTGGCGCTGAACATCGAGCGCTCCGAGCCGAAGGACACCGTCGAGCGGCTCCGCATCCGCGGGCTGACGGTGAAGGACCCCGACGGGATCACCCGACTCGACCACATCGACCTCGACGTCTTTGGCGGCGAGATCCTCGGCATCGCGGGCATCTCCGGCTGCGGCCAGAAGGAGCTGCTCGAATCCATCGCGGGCCTGCAGCCCACGGAGGAGGGCTCCAGCATCCGCTTCTTCCCCGAGGGCGGGGAGAGCGCCGAGGGCGAGGAGCTCGTCGGTCTGAACCCCCGCTCCATCGCGGACATGGGCGTGAAGCTCGCCTTCGTGCCGGAGGACCGCCTGGGCATGGGTCTCGTCGGCAGCATGGACCTGACGGACAACATGATGCTCAAGCGCTACCGACAGGGCCGTGGCATCTTTGCCGACCGCCGGCCGCCGCACACCCTGGCGGAGACCGTCGTGAAGGAGCTGGAGGTCGTCACCCCGAGCCTCGACACCCCCGTCCGGCGGCTCTCCGGCGGCAACGTGCAGAAGGTCCTCGTCGGCCGCGAGATCGCCATGTCCCCCACCGTGCTCATGAGCGCCTATGCCGTGCGCGGCCTGGACATCAACACCTCCTACACCATCTACCGCCTGCTGAACGAGCAGAAGAAAAAGGGCGTCGCCGTCATCTACGTCGGCGAGGATCTGGATGTGCTCCTGGAGCTCTGCGACCGGATCGCGGTCCTCTGCGGCGGCAAGCTCAACGCCATCGTGGACGGCCGCGCCACCACCAAGGAGGAGGTCGGCTACCTCATGACCTATCTCAAGGATACGGACGGAAAGGAGGGGCAGGCATGAACCGTTCCCATGAACCCCTGGTCCACATCGCCAAGCGCGACGGACTCGTCTGGTGGAAGAACTGGATCATCCGGCTCATCAGCGTCGTCCTGGCGCTGATCGTCAGCGCGCTGTTCATCTACAGCATCTCGAAGCTCAACCCCCTGAAGGTCTACGGCGCCATGTGGAACGGAGCCTTCGGCACCTCGAAGCGCGCCTGGGTCACCGTCCGCGACACCATGCTCCTGCTGTGCATCGGCATCGGCCTCGCGCCGGCCTTCAAGATGCGCTTCTGGAACATCGGCGCGGAGGGCCAGATCCTCGTGGGCGGCTGCGCCACCGCCGCCGTGATGATCTACTGCGGCAATACCATGCCCACCTGGCTGATGCTCGTCGTCATGTTCGCGGCGAGCTGCGTCGCGGGCGCGATCTGGGGCCTCGTCCCCGCCGTGTTCAAGGCCCACTGGAACACCAACGAGACCCTGTTCACGCTGATGATGAACTACATCGCCATCCAGCTGACGAACTTCCTCGTCTCCAAGTGGGAGAGCCCCCCGGGCTCCAACGCCGTCGGCGTCATCAATCTCAACACCCAGTCCGGCTGGTTCCCCGCCATCGCCGGCAAGCAGTACCTTCTGAACGTCATTATCGTCCTGGTGCTCGCGGTGGCCATGTACATCTACCTTCGCAGCTCCAAGCAGGGCTATGAGATCGCCGTCGTCGGCGAGAGCGAGAACACCGCGCGCTACGCGGGCATCTCCGTGAAGAAGGTCATCATCCGCACCATGGCGATCTCCGGCGCGATCTGCGGCGTCGCGGGCTTCATCAATGTCGCGGGCGCGGCCCACACCATCTCCACCGAAGTGGCCGGCGGGCGCGGCTTCACCGCCATCATCGTGGCGTGGCTCGCCCAGTTCAACTCCTTCGTCATGATCCTCATCGCCGCCCTCATCATCTTCCTGCAGAAGGGCGCCATCCAGATCGCCTCCCAGTTCAACCTCAACGACTACGCCTCGAACGTCGTCACGGGCATCATCCTCTTCTTCATCCTGGGCAGCGAGTTCTTCATCAACTACTCCGTCCGCTTCCGCGGCGCCAAGAACGGAAAGGAGGCCGGAAAATGAAATTCCTTTCGCTTCTCCAGTCGGCCATCGTCTACGGCACCATCATCCTTTACGGCGCGGTGGGAGAGATCCTCACCCAGAAGTCCGGCAACCTCAACCTCGGCGTGCCCGGCCTCATGAGCCTCGGCGCCGTGGGCGGCTTCATCGTCTCCCGGGCCTATGAGATCGTCTACTGCGGCGCGAACGAGGTCGCCCCGGTCCCGCTGCTGTGCATCCTGTGCGCGCTGCTGGGCGCTCTGCTGTTCTCCGGGCTCGGCGGCCTGCTGTACTCCTTCCTCACCATCTCGCTTCGGGCGAACCAGAACGTCACGGGCCTGACCCTGACCATCTTCGGCTGCGCCCTCGCGAACTTCTACGGCAGCGCCCTGCTGCAGCAGCACGGCGGCGTCGGCTCCCTGTCCCTCGCCGTGACCTCCAAGGCCTTCCGCGCGGTCATCCCCGGTCTCGAGACCGTCACCGTGTTCTACGCTCTGGGCTGGCTCGTGTACATCTCCATCGCCCTCGCCATCTTCATGCAGTGGTTTTTGAACCGCACCCGCGTGGGCCTGAACCTGCGGGCCGTGGGCGAGAGCCCCGCCACCGCGGACGCCGCGGGCATCAACGTCACGAAGTACAAGTACGTCGCCACCTGCGTCGGCGCCTGCATCTCCGGCCTCGGCGGCCTGTACTACTTCGTGGACTACGTCAAAGCCGCCTGGACCTCGGACGGCACGCTGGAAGCCCTGGGCTGGCTTGCCGTGGCGCTCGTCATCTTCGCCACCTGGAAGCCCGCGCGCGCCATCTGGGCGTCCTACCTCTTCGGCGCGCTGAGCTGGCTGTACTTCTACATCGGCGGCCTGAACCGCTCCAGCCAGGAGATCTTCAAAATGCTCCCCTACGCCGTCACCATCGCGGTGCTCATCATCGTGAGCCTGCGCCGGTCGAAGGAGTCCCAGCCTCCCGCGAGTCTCGGCCTCTCCTACTTCCGAGAGGAACGGTAAATGCGCTGGAAAACCGTCTTTTTCGACCTGGACGGCACCCTCACGGACTCCGCGCCGGGCATCACGAATTCCATCATCTACGCCCGGAAAAAATGGGGCATGGACCCCGGGACGAACGCGGACTATCTGAAATTCATCGGTCCGCCCATGCCGCAGAGCTACGAGGAATTCTGGGGCTTCTCCCACGAGGACGCCGTCCGCTTCCTGGCGGATTACCGCGAGTACTTCGGCACGAAGGGCCTGTTTGAAAACAACGTGTACCCCGGGATCCTTCCGCTGCTTTCCGCGCTGAAAGCCGCCGGGCAGACCCTGTTCGTCGCCACGACGAAGCCTACGGGCTTTTCCGAGCGCATCGCCGAGCGCTTCGGGCTCGCGCCGTATTTCGCCATGATCTCCGGCAGCGACCTTACGAAGGACAACACGAAGTACGACGTTATCGAGCGCGCCCGCGCCGCGTTCGACGTGGACATGACCTCGGCCGTCATGGTTGGGGACCGCTCCCACGACGTAGAGGGCGCCCACGAGCACGGCATCCCCTGCGTCGGCGTGACCTGGGGCTTCGGCGGACGGGACGAGCTCGTTTCCGCCGGCGCGGACTATATCGCAGACACCGCGGAGGAGCTGCAAAGGCTGCTGCTTTCCTGACGCGTGTCCCAAACCGCCTCGGGAACGATCCCGAGCTTACGATCCCCCGGCACGCACCGGCTCCGGTGCGAAAAGAAAGTTTGTTGGCCGACTTTCCGGAAAGGGAGTCGGAAGGAGGTGAAACATCCATGGACGCAGGCGATAGTACCGGCACAAAACGAGGCCGAAGACGGCGGGCGTCCCTGGACGTCCGCACCCCCTGATAAATCCTCGGCCCGAATTTGTGTCTGCTCCTGCCTGTGCGGGCAAAACCCGCAGTGCCGGCAAAACCCGGTTCGCGAGCGCAAGCTCGACTTGAATGAAGGAGGCATGACCACATGGCTGAACACAACGCGACGCTGGAAGCAGCGATCGAAGCCCTGACCCAACAGAAAAAATACCCCGCTCTGCGGGACCTCCTCGTGACCATGAACCCGTCGGACATCGCGGCGCTGTTCTCGGACCTCGAGGAACGCACCCTGCCCCTGCTCTTCCGCCTGCTGCCGAAGGACATCGCGGCGGAGACCTTCGCGGAGCTGGAGCCCGATCTGCAGGAGCTGCTCATCCGGGGCTTCTCCGACTCCGAGCTCAAGGAGGTCGTGGACGAGCTCTACGTGGACGACGCCGTGGATCTCGTGGAGGAGATGCCCGCGAACGTCGTCAAGCGCATCCTGCGACAGGCCGACGCCGAGACCCGCAAGCTCATCAACGACATCCTCAAATACCCCGAGGACTCCGCGGGCTCCATCATGACCACGGAGTACATCGAGCTCCGGCCCACCATGACCGTGGCGGACGCCATCAAGAACATCCGCCGCAACGGCTCGGAGTCCGAGACCATTAACACCTGCTACGTCACCGACGAGGGCAAGCACCTCTGCGGCATCGTGTCCATCCGCTCCATCCTGCTGGCCGAGGAGGACGCCATCCTCCAGGACATCATGGAGGACAACGTCATCTCCGTCTCTACCCTGACCGACCAGGAGGAGGCCACCGCCATGATCGCGAAGTACAACTTCACGGTCCTGCCGGTGGTGGACGGCGAGGACCGCCTCGTCGGCATCATCACCGTCGACGACGCCCTGGACGTCATGGAGGACGAGGCGACGGAGGACATCGAGATCATGGGCGGCGTCACGCCCGTGGATAAGCCCTATCTCCGCACCGGCGTGTTCCAGTTCTGGAAGGCGCGAATCCCCTGGCTCCTCATCCTCATGATCGGCGCCACCTTCACCGGCATGATCCTGAACCACTTCGAGGACTCCCT
>CAJOIG010000014.1 GCA_905234575.1 uncultured Oscillospiraceae bacterium | reverse complement strand
CCGAAAAACTCGCAAAAATTCCCGTAGGGGCAGAAAGGAATGGATTTTTGACGCGGGGCGTGGTATAGTAATATGTAAACCTATGGACCGCGGCGGATCGCTCGGTCTTTGGAGGATGTCTATGAAGCGCCCTGTTGTTCTGATACTCACGTTCCTGCTCTTCCTCTTGGGGCTGGCGGCCTGCGCCCGGCAGCCGAAGGAGCTGCCGCCCGAGCGGTATACCGTGACCTTTTACCGCGGGGGGGAGCCTCTCCGCCAGGTGCAGGTGTTCGAGGGCGAACGCATCGATTCCGTGCCGGAGGCCGAGGGCGCCTGGGAGGATGCCCAGGGCGAGATCGTTGATCCGTTTTCCATGACTGTTTCCGGGGATACGGTCCTGTTCCTGCGGTATATCCCGGAGGGCGTGGACGCGGTCGCGACGCCGCTGGCCAGCGGGGACGAGCTCTTTCGCCCGGATCAGACGCTGAGCCGCGGGGAGCTCGCACGGCTCCTGAGCGGGATGCTTGAGCCGAGCGACACGGAGCTGGTCCGGGAGAGCGAGTTCACGGATCTTGCGGAGTCCGGGCCATGGACGGAGGCGGCGTATCATGTCGCGGCCTACCGCCTCATGAACGGCTATGCCGACGGGAGCTTCCGACCCCAGGAGCACGCCACCCGCGCGCAGTTTGCGGCGGCGCTGGCGCGGCTGGGCGGCCTCGAGGAGACGGCGCCCACCTTCCCGGACGTGCCGGCGGACCACTGGGCTTCCGGGCTGATCGGCGCGGCGGAAGCCGCCGGCTGGGCCCTGGGCTATGCCGACGGACGCTTCTGTCCTGAGGCGCCGGTGACCCGGGCGCAGGCGGCGGCGATGCTCCGGCGCTTCTTCGGCGCGCGGCTCCCGTCGGAGGAGATCGACGCGGCGCTGAACGGGACCCTTCCGTATGTGGACGTGCTGCCGACGCACTGGGCGTTTTACGACATCGTTGAGCTGAGCTGGCGGAACGACACCCTGCGATTCCTGCTGGGGGAGATGGGCGAGACGGAGCCCGGCCTGATCCTGCTGGACGGACGGCTGTGCCACGCGAATGAAAGCGGCGGACTCGACCGCTACGACGCCGGCTTCCATACCATCGACGGCGCCCTGTACCATGTCTGTGCGGACGGCTGCTTTATCGACCGCATGCCCGAGGGCCTTGCGGAACTGGACGGCGGTATGTATTATGTCCCCGCGGCGGACGGGCCGTTTTTGACGGACGGCGAGTTCGGCACCCTCTATTTCGGCCCGGACGGACGCTATACCTCCGGCAGTGAGATCGTGGACCAGGCGGTGGAAGAGCTTCTGGAGGGGATCATCGGCAACGACTCGATGACCCACGAGGAAAAGCTCTATGCCGGATTCCTTCGCGTGCGGGACGGCGGATTCTTCTATCGCCATGTGGCCGACGGCGGGTGGTACCGCGGCACCGACAGCTGGACCCTCTTCGCGGCGGAGCGGATGTATACCCAGCACTACGGCACCTGCTATTACTGGGCGGCGGCCTTCCTGTATGTGGCGCGGCGGCTGGGCTTCCAGTCCTACGCCGTGGCGGGCGGCGTCGGTACGGCGAACCAGCTGCACGCCTGGGTCATGGTGGAGTTCGACGACGGCGAGGAGTATATCTGCGACGTGGAACTGGATTGGGCCTACCGCCACAACTTCTACGGCGGGGTCGTCGCGACGGACAGCATGTTCAAGCAGCCCCTGCGGGCCACGGTCGCCAATTATATCTTCCCCAGCGGGATGCGTACGGCGGCTTACGGCAACTGGGTGACCTATGACGACGAGGTCGAGGAGGGCGAGGGTGACTTCCTCGACATCTCGGAGGAGGATCAGCAGGCTCTGATCGAGGAGATCGAGGGCCAGACCGACCCGAACGATCCCGCGGACCCGGATGCGCCTGTCGACCCGGACGCTCCTGTCGACCCGGACGCTCCTGTCGACCCGGACGCCCCCGCGGACCCGGACGCTCCCGCGGACCCGGACACTCCCGCGGACCCGGTCGTTCCCACGGAGCCGGACGCCCCCGCAGAGCCGGATGTTCCCGTGGAACCTGCGCCGCAGCCCCAGCCGGAGCCGGCCCCCGAACCCGCGCCCGAGCCCGAACCCGCCCCGGCAGAAGACGGCGACGGCGAATGATCTTACATAACGAAACGGCCGAAGGCGATATGCCTTCGGCCGTCAGACGGTAAAAAAACGACGCTCCCAGTGCGTAACGCAGGCAGCGGGGGAGCTCGAGGGGGCAAAAAGCCCGCCTCGAATGGAATCAACGAGCTTGGCAAAGAGACTTCTTTGACAAGCTCACAGCCGAAGGCGATGCGCCTTCGGCTGTTTTCATGTCATGACCGTTCCATAAAGGAGAGAAGCTCGTCCGCGTCGTCGAATACGGCCAAATGCCGCCACAGCGTCGGCTGGATGAACCGCTCGGACTCCATCCCGCGCAGGAAGGCGAGCAGGCCGTCGTAGAACCCTGCGACGTTGTAGAGCGCCACGGGCTTATCTGTCTGCCCGAGGGAGCGCAGGGTCAGGACCTCGAAGAATTCGTCCAGGGTCCCGGTCCCGCCCGGCGCGATGATGAAGCCGTCCGCCCGGGCCTCCATGATCCCCTTCCTCTCGTCCATGGTGTCCGTAAAGATGAGCTCTGTGCACAGCGGCGACAGCACGCCGGGCCGGTCGAAGAACCGCGGCGCGACGCCGGTGATCCGTCCGCCGCCCAGGGAGAGGCCCCGGGCCGCCGCACCCATCATGCCGGTGGAGCCGCCGCCGAACACCAGGCCGTGTCCCCGGGCGGCCATCCGCTCGCCCAGATGCTCGGTTTGTGTTATGTAAACTTGCGGCACCGTGTCGCTGGCCGCGCCGAATACGCATAGGTCCATGGTCCGTCTCCTTTCAGTTGTCGCCGTCCAGCGCCCAGAAGATGTCCGGCGCAGGGCGGGCGGGAAGGTTGGGGAAGCGCGCGCCGTCCGGCCAGCCGGCCATCAGGCAGCACTGCATGGAGCAGCCCTCGGGGATGCCCAGCATGGCCTTGAGCTCCGGGCAGTGCCCCGTGATCTGCCGGAGGTATCCGCCCCAGCAGGTGCCGACGCCCCGGCTGACCAGCAGCAGGTCCGCAAGCTCCATGGCGATGGCGGTGTCCACGCAGGGATTGAGGCAGTCGTCCGGGGACCAGCCGAGGAGGATGACCGGCGCGCCGCAGGTGAGCAGGTCGAGCCCCTTTTCCGCGAAGCGCACGAGCTCCGGGGCTTCGCCGGTCTCGCGGCAGTGCCGGAGGGCCCGCTGGCGGACGGCCTCGGTCCGCTCCCTGCCGTAGACGACGGTCCAGCGGTTGGCGTGCCGGTTCTTGCCGCTGGGGGCGTACCCGGCGCGCTGCAGCGCCCACTCGATGAGCGCCCGATCCGGGGCCTCGGGCTTGAAATGCCGCACCGACCGCCGGGCCATGACGAGGGCCTCCAGGGGGTCCTCCGGCCGGGGCACGACGGCAGCACTTCCGTTCGCCAGCACCGCCTGCCGCGGGCAGACCGCCGCGCACTGCAGGCAGCCCATGCACCCGCCGCGTCCGTCGGCGGAGGGGCCGTCCTCCGTCATGCGAAGGTGTCCCATGGCGCAGGTCTTCACGCAGAGCCCGCACTTCACGCAGCGCTCGCGGTCAAAAGTTATGTCAACCATTTGCGATGTCCTCCCGAAGCGGAGTATAAAAAAGCGGAGCAAGCGGCGGGGCTTGCTCCGTTTCTGGTGACCTGGCGGGGATTCGAACCCCGGACCCACTGCTTAAAAGGCAGTTGCTCTGCCTGCTGATGGCAGGGATGGCGGGATTCGAACCCACTATATCGGAGTCAAAGTCCGGTGTGTTACCGTTACACTACATCCCTATGGATGCCGCCATCCGTTATGTGATTGAGCCGCGGACTGCGGCGGAACGTAAAAAAATGGGGTGGGTAATGGGACTCGAACCCACGACACCCGGAACCACAATCCGGTGCTCTAACCAACTGAGCTACACCCACCATGAGAGACGATATGAAGTTGGCACGCCAGGAGGGACTCGAACCCCCGGCCTACTGCTTAGAAGGCAGTTGCTCTATCCACCTGAGCTACTGGCGCACACCGCATACGAACGGACGAGCCGACGACGCAGCCAGGACCGGCATCCAGAGTGGAGCGGGCGATGGGAATCGAACCCACGTCCCCAGCTTGGAAGGCTGGTGCACTAGCCGTTGTGCTACGCCCGCAAGCCTAGTGATTTTATCATCCGTCGGAAGGATTGTCAAGAGCTTCCGCGGGATTTTCATGATTTTTCGCGGCGGACGGGCGGGGAGCCTCGCCGTGCCGGAGGATGTGGATGACGCCCGCGGCCTCCAGGCTCGCGACGATGGCGCAGGTGATGGGCAGGCCGAAGAGCCCGACGCCGCCGAACAGCTTGAGTCCCACGAACATCGTCATCAGGGTCAGGAGCGGATGCAGGCCGATCTGCCGGCCGACGATGCGCGGCTCGATGTACTGGCGGACGCAGACCTCCGTGATGTAGAGGATGAGGAGGCCGATGCCCCGGCCCGTCGCGCCGGAGAGCAGGGAGATCACGCACCAGGGCACCAGGATCGTGCCGGCGCCGACGATGGGGAAGATGTCGAACACGGCGATGGCGAGGGCGATGAGGAGGGCGTTCTTCTGCCCGAGGAGCAGCATGCCGGCGAGCATCTCGAGGAAGGTGACGCCCATGATGATGGCGTAGCCCCGGCCGTATTTCCGCAGGATGCCGCCCAGAGCGTCCTTGGCCTCGGCGACGACATGCCGGGGCTGCTCCGGGACCTGGCGCAGCAGGAAGGCGGTGATCCGGTGGAAGTCCACGGTCAGAAAGATCGTGGCGATGACGCAGATCGTGGCGGAGATGAGGTGGCTCGGGATCCTCGTCGCCCAGCCGGTCAGCAGGGACACGAGGCCCATGGACGCGCTGGTGACGGCGGAGCCGATGGAGGCGGTGACGCTGGGCATGGCCTCCTGAAGGAGCTTCGCCGCCCGGGGATCGACCCGGGCAGCGAGGCCCTGCACCGAGTCGGAAAGGTTCTCGAGGCCGGGGGCGAGGGTGTCGCGGTAGAAGGTGGGCAGATGGGGCGTCAGCTCCGCGGCCAGGGCCACGAGGCGGCTCGCGATGAGGACCAGGAGCCCTCCGGCCAGGGCGAAGAACAGCAAAAGGCACAGGGCCGCGGCCAGGTTGTATTTCATGTGAGCCCGCACCGTCAGGAAGCGGATGGCGGGCGTCAGCAGCCAGGCAAAGAGGAAGGCGATGAAAAACGGGCCGATGAGATTGAGAAGATACCGGAACACCAGGTACACGATGCCGAGGATCACGGCATAGTAGGCGGCGTTCACGAGAAAACGGCGCCGGCGGTCGAGCGTGGACGTAGGATCACTTCCTTGCGGGTGTTGGTTTTCGGATGATGCCGAACGATTCCCTTCGTTGAACATACCATTTATGAGGGTTTCTGTCAACTTCACATAAATTTATAGAATTATCTTGCACATAATCCGGTAAAATACTATACTTAAAATAGCGTATAACT
Organism: uncultured Oscillospiraceae bacterium; assembly: GCA_905234575.1. Classification (GTDB taxonomy): domain Bacteria; phylum Bacillota; class Clostridia; order Oscillospirales; family Oscillospiraceae; genus CAJOIG01. The sequence goes on along the minus strand of CAJOIG010000014.1, from coordinate 13,275 downwards.
CATCACTAGTGGTAAGGGAGCGAATTATGGACACGAAAAGCTTTTCCAAGGTCCTCGTCGCGAACCGCGGCGAGATAGCGATCCGTATCTTCCGCGCCTGCAACGATCTCGGCATCCACACCGTCGCGATCTACAGCAAGGAAGACACCTACAGCCTGTTCCGCACCCGCGCCGACGAGGCGTACCTCATCGGCGAGAACGACAGTCCGCTCGGCGCGTACCTCAACATCGGCGCCATCATCGACCTCGCGAAGAAGCACGGCGTGGACGCCATCCACCCCGGCTACGGCTTCCTCTCCGAGAACGCGGACTTCGCCCGGGCCTGCGAGGCGGCGGGCATCAAGTTCATCGGCCCGTCCTCGGACATCCTCGCCAAGATGGGCGACAAGCTCTCCGCCAAGGAGATGGCCATCCACGCCGGCGTCCCCATCATCCCCGGCTCCACCGAGCCCCTGAAGGACGGCAAGGAGGCTCTGCAGAAGGCCATCGAATACGGCTTCCCCATCATCCTTAAGGCCGCCGCCGGCGGCGGCGGACGCGGCATGCGCCGCTGCGATAAGGAGGAAGAGGTCGAGGCCGCGTACGAGCTCGTCCACTCCGAGGCCGAGAAGGCTTTCGGCAACGGCGACATCTTCATCGAGAAGTACCTCGTCGAGCCGAAGCACATCGAGGTCCAGGTCCTCGGCGACGAGCACGGCACCCTCTATCACCTCGGCGAGCGCGACTGCTCGCTCCAGCGCCGCTACCAGAAGGTCGTGGAGTTCGCCCCCGCCTGGAGCGTGCCCCAGGACACCATCGCGAAGATCCGCGCCGACGCCGTCAAGATCGCGAAGTCCGTCGGCTACACGAACGCCGGCACCCTGGAGTTCCTCGTGGACAAAAACGGCGGATACTACTTCATCGAGATGAACCCCCGCATCCAGGTGGAGCACACGGTCACGGAGCTCGTCACGGGCGTGGACCTCGTCCGGGCCCAGATCCTCGTGGCGGAGGGCTACCCTCTCTCCACGCCGGACATCGGCCTTTCGAGCCAGGACGACCTGCACATCAACGGCTACGCCATCCAGTGCCGCGTCACCACCGAGGACCCGAAGAACAACTTCGCGCCCGACAACGGCAAGATCACGGCCTACCGCTCCGGCGGCGGCTTCGGCGTCCGCCTCGACGGCGGCAACGCGGCCACGGGCTCCGTCATCAGCCCCTACTACGACAGCCTGCTCGTCAAGATCACCTGCTGGGACAACACCTTCCTCGGCACCTGCCGCAAGGCCACCCGCGCCATCCGCGAGACCCATGTCCGCGGCGTCAAGACGAACATCCCCTTCATCACGAACGTCCTCTCGAACGAGACCTTCCGCAAGGGCGGCTGCCACACAAAGTTCATCGACGAGACCCCCGAGCTCTTCGAGTTCGACGCCCGCGGCGGCGACCGCGCCACCCGCGTGCTGAAGTACATCGCGAACATCCAGGTCGCGAACCCGAACGCGGAGCGCCACCAGTACGCGCCGCCCCGCTTCCCTGTGGCCCAGACGCCCGCGAAGTACGAGGGCAGCCTGAAGGAAATGCTCGACAAGCAGGGCCCCAAGGCCGTGCAGCAGTGGGTCCTCGACCAGAAGAAGCTCCTCATCACCGACACCACCATGCGCGACGCCCACCAGAGCCTGCTCTCTACCCGCATGCGTACCCGCGACATGGTCAAGGGCGCCGACGGCACCGCCGACATCCTGAACGGCGCGTTCTCCCTGGAGATGTGGGGCGGCGCCACCTTCGACACCGCCTACCGCTTCCTGCACGAGAGCCCCTGGGAGCGCCTGCAGATGCTCCGGGAGAAGATCCCGAACATCCCGTTCCAGATGCTGCTGCGCGGCTCGAACCTCGTGGGCTACGCCTGCTATCCCGATAACCTCGTGAAGGTCTTCGTCAAGACCGCCGCCCGGGAGGGCATCGACGTCTTCCGCGTGTTCGACAGCCTCAACTGGCTGCCCTCCATGCAGACCGCCATGGAGGAGGTCCTGAACCAGGGAAAACTCCTCGAGGCCACCGTCTGCTACACCGGCGACATCCTCGACCCGCATTCCGACAAGTACACCCTCGACTACTACGTCAAGTTCGCCAAGGAGCTCGAGAAATTCGGCGCGCACACCCTGGCGATCAAGGATATGTCCGGCCTGCTGAAGCCCTACAGCGCGAAGAAGCTCATTTCCACCCTCAAGCAGGAGGTCGGCCTGCCCATCCACCTGCACTCCCACAACACCACCGGCAACCAGATCGCGACGTATCTGCTCGCGGCGGAGGCCGGCGTGGACATCGTGGACACCGCGGTCCAGGCCCTCTCGAGCCTGACGAGCCAGCCCTCCATGAACGCCCTCGTGGAAGCCCTGAAAGGCCAGCCGCGGGACACCGGCTTCGATCCCCAGCGCCTGCAGGAGCTCGACAACTACTGGTCCGACGTCCGCCTGCGCTACGAGAGCTTCGACAAGGGCCTCAAGGGTCCCGTCACCGACATCTACCGCTATGAGATCCCCGGCGGTCAGTACACGAACCTCCAGCCCCAGGTCGAGGCCCTCGGTCTCGGCCACCGGTTCCAGGAGGTCAAGGAGATGTACAAGACCGTCAACGACATGCTGGGCGACATCATCAAGGTCACCCCGTCGTCGAAGATGGTCGGCGATCTCGCGATCTTCATGGTCCAGAACGACCTCACCCCCGAGAACATCCGCACCAAGGGCGCTTCCCTTGCCTATCCCGACAGCGTCGTGAGCTTCTGCAAGGGCCTCATGGGCCAGCCCGTCGGCGGCATCCCCGAATGGCTGCAGGAGATCGTCCTCAAGGGCGAGAAGCCCATCGAGGGCCGTCCCGGCGCGCAGATCCCGCCCGTGGACTGGAAGAAGATCGGCGAGGAGGTCCACAAGTTCTGGCCCGAGGCCCCGGACGAGGACGACCGGCCCTTCATCAGCTACGCCATGTACCCGAAGGTATTCGAGGACTACATCCGGCACCGCAAGGAGTACGGCTACATCATGCGGATGGGCAGCCACGTCTTCTTCAACGGCATGGCCGTCGGCGAGGTCAACCAGATCAACATCGAGGACGGCAAGACCCTGGTCATCAAGTACGTCGGCCTCGGCGACATGAACGAGGACGGCACCCGCAACGTGCTCTTCGAGCTCAACGGCATGCGCCGTGAGGTGGCCGTGGTCGATCCCTTCGCCAAGGAGACGGGCTCCACCATCGTCATGGCGGACGCCTCCGACGACCGGCAGATCGGCGCCTCCATCCCCGGCATGATCTCCCGCGTGGACGTCCAGCCCGGCGACGAGGTGGACGAGAACCAGGTCCTCGCCGTGGTCGAGGCCATGAAGATGGAGACCTCCATCGTCGCGCCCAAGGGCGGCGTCATCGACCAGGTCCTCATCAAGAAGGGCGACAACGTCAAGGCCGGCGAGCTCCTCATCACCCTCAAGTAATCCGCAATCCCATCATCGGGGCGGCTTGCCGCCCCGATTTTCCATGAATCGGAGATGATTCCCATGCTTCTTCCCGAAGGCTTTTCCTGCGAGGACGCGGAGGGCGGCTTCGCCCTCACGGCTCCGCTGCGCTGCCCCGTGGCGGAGGCCCGGTGCCTCGCCATGGTGTGCGCGACCTGGGTCCGCGAGGCCGCGGGCGCGGACGCGGCCATCCTCTGGCCGAACCACGTCGTGCTGGGAGGCCGGCGTGTGTGCGCCGTCACCTGCCGGGCCACGGCGGCGGGGACGCTGGTGTTTACCTTCCTGCCGGACCCCTCGGTCCTGCCGGTCCCGGCGGAGGCGTTCCGGGAAGCGGTGCTGGCGGCGGCGGTCCCGGCGCTGACCGGCTACCCCGAAAACCGCGCCGAGCTCCTCACGGCGTACTGCGCGCACTGCCGCACCGTCATGAAATTCGTGAACACCGCCTACCGGGGGATGCCGCTGTACGGCTTCGCCTTCGCCGTGGACAAGCACGGCGGGCTCATGGTCATGACTCAGGAGAGCCGCACCGTCGTCACCCTCTACGGCGGGGAGGCGGAGATCGTCCGCAAGGAGGACGCGCCGGACGAAACGCCGGAGCTGCCGGCCATGCCGGGCCGATAAGATTATGTCAACCTAAAACCTCCTTGAGCTGTCCCCACCAATCCACCACCCGAAAGCGCAGATCGTACTCCCGGCCGCTGCCGGCGATGAGATCGGCGCTTTTCGCGTCCAGGGCGGAAAAGGCCTCTGTCTCATCGACGCCCTCCGCCAGCGCTTCTGTGCACAGCGGCGGGAACACCACGCACCACCAGTTCGCGCCGCGGCCCTCGCCCAGCACGATTCGCAGGGAGAGATACTCCCCCGCCGGGAGGGAGAAATCCGCGTAGTCCCGCCGGGGATAGACCTCTGTGCCGAGGGTCACGCTTCCGCCGCTCAGCGCCGCGAGCTCGTCGCTTTGCTCCAAGATTATGTCAACTGCATCGTCTCGCGTCCGGCAGTCCTCCAGCAGGGGAGCGAGCCGGGCGAGGACCCGGTCCCGGGCCTGCAGCTTTTCGGCCTGGTCCTCCGGCGCGTCCGACGCGCCGACGACGTGCAGCCGGATGAGCCCGTCCGCCAGGGCCCGCTGCCGCCCGTCCGCCCAGAGGCCGACGAGGAAGGTCAGGCACAGCGCCAGCAGCAGCGCCGTCTCCCAGGGCTTCAGCACGTCCTTCCGCATAAACAATCACCGTCCATACTATCGTTTTGTTTTGACGATAGTATGGACGGTGTTTTTTTGTTTCAAACCGGGTCAGATCGTTTCGGGGGGGACGGGCCGGGTGAGCCAGCACTCCCAGTAGCGGGCGGCGAGGGCCTGCCGGGCGTTTTCGGCGGCGGCGGCGTCGGAAAACACGCCGAACACGGCGCTGCCCGTGCCGGTCATGGCGGCCCCGAGGGCGCCCAGGTCCACGAGACGGTTCTTGACGGTCCGGATCTCGCCCTGCCGGCGGTCGAGCACGTCCTCGAAGACGTTGTACATCCGGCGGGCGGCGCCGGGAAGATCGCCCTCCGCAAGGGCGGCGATGAGGCCGGGCGTGTCCGGGCGCAGGCGGCTTTTGCGCCGATCCACCCGTCCGAAGAGCTCCGGGGTGGAGATGGCGAAGGACGGCTTGCAGACCACGATGGCGCAGTCGGGCAGGGGAGGAAGCGGCGTGAGGAGCTGGCCCCGGCCCTCCGCCAGCATGGTGCCGCCCCGGACGCAGAAGGGCACGTCGCTGCCGATCCTCTCCGCCAGGGCGCAGAGCTCGTCCGCGGAGCGTTTGGCGCCGGTGAGCCGGTTCAGCGCCCGCAGGACCGCCGCCGCGTCCGAAGAGCCGCCGCCCATCCCGGCGCAGACCGGGGTGCGCTTCACCATGCGGATGGAGGCGCCAAAACCGGTCCCCTCCAGGAAGAGCTTCGCCGCCCGCAGGGCGAGGTTCCGGTCGTCCGCGGGGAGGTAGGGCAGGCCGGGGTCGAGAGCGAAGCTCCCGTCCTCGGTCAGGTCGATATAGAGGTCGTCCCCGAAGTCCACGGCCTGCATGACCATGCGGAGGTCATGGTAGCCGTCGGGGGTCTTTTTCAGCACGTCCAGGGAGAGATTCAGCTTGGCGTGGGCGCGTTCGAGCATAGGATCACCGGCCTTCCGACGGTATTATACACAGTTTTGCCGGGATAGGCAACGGCATTGGAGGACTCGTAGAAGGATGGGGGCGGTTTTTGTGCAAATTGCTTGTGGAAAATGGGACAAAGAACGGGTAAAATAAAATTTACGAATCTAATGTAAGCTGCGCGGAAGGAGGCGGTGCCCGTGGACGCGCCCTGGATCGGCGGTGTGCTGGCGTTCCTGTTCGGAGCGGCGGTGTCCGCCGTGAACTATGCCCTCAACCGGCACGCGCTGAAAACGCGGCCCTCGTCCCTTGCGTCGCTGTCCGTGGTGCGGCAGCTTCTGAATGTGGGAGCGCTCGCGGCGGCGTTTTTTCTTTCCCGCATCCTCCCCTGGGGCTCGACGCCGCTGCTCGTGGGTACGGCCCTCGGCCTGACGGTCCCGTCCGTGCTGTTTTCTCTGCGGCTGGCGAAGGAGAACGACGCTCTTTCGCAGCCGCCGCAATCTTCCTCCGAGAAAGGAGACGATCATCATGGGTGAACCCTCGGAGGTCATCCTCCCCCTGTTCGGAATCCTCGACGTCACCGGCGAGGTGGTGGTCATGTGGATCATCCTGGCCGTCGTCGCGGTCCTGTCGCTTCTGGTGACGCGGAACCTGCGGGAGCGTCCGGGGAAGTTCCAGAACGTCATCGAGTACGGCGTGGAGTATCTGGACGACTTCCTCTCCGGCATCATCGGCAAGAAGAAGGCCCGGAAGTACTTCTACTTCCTGGGGTCGCTGTTCATCTTCATCATTTTCGCGAACTACTCCGGGCTCTTCCCCGGCGTGGGTCTGACGAAATACGCCAAGGCGCCGACCTCGTCCCTGTCCGTGACGGCGGGCCTCGGCCTCATGACCTTCGTGTTCCTGCTGGTCGCGAGCCTGCGGGCCAAGGGCGTGAAGGGCTTTCTGAAGCGCTTCTGGAGCCCGGTCATCATCCTGCCGCCGCTGCTCATCCTCGATGAGTTCATCAAGCCCGCGTCCCTTGCCCTTCGTCTGTTCGGCAACATCTTCGGCGAGGAGAGCGTCACGGAGCAGCTCTATGAGATCCTGCCCATCGGCGCGCCCCTCATCATGATGGTGCTGTCCCTCCTCTTCTGCTTCATCCAGGCCGTGGTGTTCACCATGCTGACCACGATCTACCTGGACGAGGCCGTGGAGACCGAGGAAGAATAAACCCAACCTACCGGAAAAATCATTGAAAACAGGAGAATACTGCCATGTCTGATTCCGCCATCATCGCCATCGCCGCCGCGTTCGCCATCGCCGTTTCCACGCTGGGCCCGGCGCTCGGCCAGGGCAAGACCGCCGCCGCCGCCATGGAGAGCATCGCCCGCCAGCCCGAGGCCGCCGGCAACATCCGTTCCACCCTCATCATCGCCATGGCGCTGATGGAGGCGCTGACCATTTACGGACTTCTGATCGCCTTCATGCTGGTGGCCAAGATCTGACGGGAGAAAAACCATGGTTATACAGTTCTATGGCATAACCATACAGGTTTCGATCCTGCTCTGGACCATCCTCTGCTTCATCGCCCTCGCGCTGATTCTCGACCGGCTGCTCTTCCGGCCGCTGCTGTCCTTCATGGACAAGCGCCGGGAGAAGATCGACGGCGCGAAGCAGGCCAAGGCCGACGCTCTGTCGGCCCGGGAGGAGGAGCTTCGGCAGCGGGAGGAGGACCGCGTCGCCGCGGAAAAGCGCGCGATGACGGAGGCCAACGCCGCCCTGGAGGAGGTCCGCCGGGAAAACGCGGCCCGCCAGACGGAGAAGAAGGCGCAGAACGCCGCGAGCCTCGCCGCCCTGCGGGCAGAGCTCGACGCGGAATCCGCCGCCATCCTCGCCGCGCTGGACCCCCGGGTGGAGACCATGGCCCGGTCCTTTGCGGACCGCCTGCGGTCCCTGGGCGACGAGGGCGACGAGGCCCCGATCGACGAGGTCGCCGCGCCCCGGGCGCCCCTGGCCTCCGAATGAGATAGGAAACGCTATGCACTTTGTATATGTGATCATCAATATCGCGATCCTTGTCGCGATCCTTTGGCTCGTGGGGCGCAAGCCCGTCGCGAAGATGTTCCGGACCCGCCGGGAGCGCATCGACGCGGAGCTGACCGAGGCGGAGGCCCCCCTGGACCTCCCGCCGCTGCCCCCGGTGACGGAGCCGGGCTCCCCCATGGCGGCGGAGCTGGCCGAAGCCCGGCAGGACGGAGAGGATTCGCTGCGCCAGCAGGACGCCCTGCTCGCGAGAAGCGGCGCCGATCTGCGCCGGGAGATGCTCCTCGAGACCCGGAACGTCCTCGTGGAGCGCATCCTGGAGCGCATGACGGCCTACATGACGACGGAGGAATACCTCCGCCGTGTCCGGGAGCAGAAGGCGGACGCCGTGGAGCACATCCTCCGCATCCTCCACCTCACCCCCGGCGACATCGCCTACCTCACCCGCAGCGGAAGGCTGTATGTGACCCTCACCTCCGCCGACCCCATGGCCCCGGCCCAGGTCGAGAAGGTCCGCGCCCGCGCGGAGGAGCTCGTCCGTCCCACCGGCGGCGAGGTCAGCTTCTGGGTCCGGGAGAATCCCGAGCTCATCGCCGGCCTGCAGCTCCGCATCGGCGACACGATCTATGACTACTCCCTCGCGAACAAGCTCTACCGCATGGGCAACGCCCTCAAGGACCGCCCCGTCACGGAGACGGACGGCGAGTCCATGGCCGCGGGTCTGATGAAGGCCGCGGAAAACATGGAGCTCGGCATCGACGTCTTCCAGGTCGGCCGCGTCATCAGCACCTCGGACGGCATCTGCTGGCTCGACGGCGTGGCGGACATCATGTACGGCGAGCTCGTGGAGTTCGTGGACGGCCAGCGCGGCATGGTCATGGACATCCATCCGGACCGCGTCGGCTGCATCATTTTCGGCCAGTACGACCATGTGGAGAGCTACAGCCGCGTCCGCCGGCTGAACATCATGGCGAGCGTGCCCGTGGGCGAGGCCATGCTCGGCCGCGTGGTGGACGCCCTGGGCCGTCCCATCGACGGCAAGGGCCGCATCTGGACGCAGGAGACCCGGCCCATCGAGTATAACGCCCCGGCGATCCCCGACCGGCTGAGCGTGTCTGTGCCCCTGCACACCGGCATCAAGGCCATCGACGCCCTCGTCCCCATCGGGCGCGGCCAGCGCGAGCTCATCATCGGCGACCGGCAGACGGGCAAGACCGCCATTGCCATCGACGCCATCCTGAACCAGCGCGGCAAGGACGTCGTCTGCATCTACGTCGCCATCGGGCAGAAGCGCTCTACCGTCGCGGAGATCGCGGCGAAGCTCGAACAGAACGGCGCCATGGAGTACACCACCATCGTCAGCGCCACGGCCTCGGATTCCGCGTCTCTGCAGTACATCGCGCCCTTTGCCGGCGCGGCCATGAGCGAGTACTTCATGTACCAGGGGCGGGACGTCCTCATCGTGTACGACGATCTCTCGAAGCACGCCGTCGCCTACCGCGAGCTGTCCCTGCTGCTGCACCGCCCCTCCGGGCGCGAGGCCTACCCCGGCGACATCTTTTACCTCCACTCCCGTCTTCTCGAGCGGGCGGCCCGGCTCTCTCCCGAGGCGGGCGGCGGCAGCGTCACGGCGCTGCCCATCATCGAGACCCAGGCCGGCGACATCTCGGCCTACATCCCCACGAACGTCATTTCCATCACGGACGGCCAGATCTTCCTCGAGACGGACCTCTTCAACGAGGGCCAGCGCCCGGCGGTGAACGTCGGCCTGTCCGTGTCCCGCGTCGGCGGCTCAGCCCAGACCGGGCTCATGAAGCAGGTGGCGTCCCGGCTCCGCACGAGCCTCGCCCAGTACCGCGAGCTCGCGGCCTTCACCCAGTTCGGCTCCGACCTCGACGACGCGACGAAAAAGGTCCTCGCCGCCGGCGAGCGCATGATGGCGGCGCTGCGGCAGGACCGCTATTCCCCGCTGGAGGACTGGAAGCAGGCGCTGCTCATCTTCGCCGTGGCGGGCGGCTATACGGACGGCATCGACCCGTCCGAGATGGAGAGCTTCGGCGCGCGGCTGTTCTCCTGGTTCCCGGCGGAGGAGCCGGAGCTCGCCGCCCGCATGGCGACGGGCAGGAAGCTCGACGACGAAACCGCCGCCGCGGTGAACGCGGCCCTGGCCCGGTTCACGGAGGCGTTCTGACATGGCGAGCCTGCAGGAGCTCCGCAAGCGGCTGCGGAGCATTCAGTCCACCGGCCAGCTGGCCGGGGCCATGCGTACCGCCGCCACGGCGAAGTACGCGAAGCTCGGCCGCGTGCGGGAGGACTTCGGCCCCTACGCCGAGGGCTGCCGGAAGATGCTGCGGCTTCTCGGCGGCGCGGGCATCCCGCGTACGTCGAAGGAGCTCCCCACCCGGGACTGCTTCCTTGTCCTGTCCGGCAACCGGGGCCTCTGCGGCGGCTTCAACGCGGAGCTGAACCGCTTCCTGGAGGCGGAGCTCGCGGAGGCCGCGGACCCCATCCTCCTCGTCTGCGGCAAAAAGGCCGCGCAGTTTCTGCGGGAGCGGGGCGTCGCCTTCGAGGAGTTCGAGGTCTCGGACGTGCCCCGGTACGAGGAGATCCTTCCCGCGGCGGAGCGCGTTCGGGCGCTCTATCGGGACGGGGAGGCGGAGCATGTCCATGTGCTCTACCAGCATTTTCGGAACATGCTGACCCAGACCCCCGTCCGGCGGCAGCTCCTGCCCGAGGAGCGCGCGGACGGCGCCGACGGCGACGAGCCCCTGTTCCTCCCGGATCGGGCGTCCATCGCCGTCCAGGTGGCGGAGCGCTGCTTTGACGCGGCGCTGTATGACCTGGCTCTCGAGAACGCCGCCGGCGCCCAGGCCGCCACGATGATGGCCATGCGCTCGGCCTGCGACAACGCCGAGGCCGCCGCCGCGGACCTGCAAATCACCATCAACCGCCGCCGCCAGGCCGACGTCACGGCAAGCGTCATCGAAACGGCCTCCGGCAGCTTTCAGCAAGGAGTTTGACTATGGCTTCTGGCAACATCGGCACCATCACCCGCATCAGCGGCCCGGTGGTGGACATTCAGTTCCCGGATCACAGCGATGTGCCGGACATTTTCCACGCGGTGGAGGTCACCATCCGCGGTGACGTGCATGTGCTGGAGTGCCTCCAGCAGCTCGGCTCCGGCGCGGTCCGCTGCATCTCCATGCGCCCGACGGACGGCATGTCCCGCGGGATGCAGGCGGTGGACACCGGCGCGCCCATTTCCGTGCCCGCGAGCGAGCACATGCTCGGGCGGATGATCAACGTCACCGGCGACCCCATCGACCGGGCGGGCCCCATCGAGGCCCCCGAGCGCTGGCCCATCCACCATAAGGCCCCGGATTTTACCGACATCGTCCCCGCGAACGAGATTTTGGAGACCGGAATCAAGGTCATCGATCTCATGACCCCCTATGCCCGCGGCGGCAAGATCGGCCTGTTCGGCGGCGCGGGCGTCGGCAAGACCGTCCTCATCATGGAGCTCATCCGCAACATCGCCCACGAGCATGACGGCTACTCCGTCTTCGCGGGCGTCGGGGAGCGCTCCCGCGAGGGCAACGACCTCTGGAACGAGATGAAGGACTCCGGTGTCCTCGGCAAGACGGCGCTGGTCTTCGGCCAGATGAACGAGACCGCCGGCGCGCGTCTGCGCGTTCCTCTCGCCGGCCTCACCATCGCGGAGTATTTCCGGGAGACCGCCCACAAGGACGTGCTCCTGTTCATCGACAACGTCTTCCGCTTCACCCAGGCGGGCTCCGAGGTCTCGGCGCTTTTGGGCCGCATGCCCTCCGCCGTGGGCTATCAGCCCACCCTGGCCTCCGAGATGGGCATGCTGCAGGAGCGCATCGTCTCCACGAAAAACGGCGCCATCACCTCCGTCCAGGCGATCTACGTCCCGGCGGACGACCTGACGGACCCCGCCCCCGCGACGGCGTTCTCCCACCTGGACGCGACGACGGTCCTCTCCCGGCAGATCGTGGAGCTCGGCATCTATCCCGCCGTGGCCCCGCTCGAATCCAGCAGCCGGATGCTCATCCCGGACGTGGTCGGCAAGCGGCATTACCAGGCCGCCCGGGAGGTCCAGCGGGTGCTGCAGCGGTACAACGAGCTGCAGGACATCATCGCGATCCTCGGCATGGAGGAGCTCTCCGCGGAGGACCGGTTGACCGTCCGCCGGGCCCGCCGGGTCCAGCGCTTCATGAGCCAGCCCTTCCACGTGGCCGAGAGCTTCACCGGCATGGCCGGCGCCTTCGTGCCCCTCCAGGAGACGATCCGCGGCTTCGAGGCCATCCTCGGCGGCGACTGCGACGACATCCCCGAGCAGGCGTTCCTCATGGCGGGCACCATCGACGACGTGTACGCCAAAAAGGAGTGAGCGCCGTGGACGGACCCATGACCTTGCTGGTGCTGACGCCGAACGGCGCCGCCGCCGAGACCGGGTGTGACAGCGTGGTCCTCCTCCTGCGGGACGGCGCGGACGGCCAGGGCGGCGGCTTCCTCGGCATCCAGCGGGACCACGCCCCGGCGGCGCTGGCCCTCGCGGACGGACCGGTCCGCGCCTCCCTGGGCGGGAAGGACGTGCTGCGCCTTTCGATCGGCGGGGGCTTCGCCTCCGTGCGGGACAACGTCGTCACCGTCCTCACCGACCGGGTGACGGAGGAAGCCTGGTAGAAGAAAGAATCAACGCAGCCCCGATCCAAATGGACCGGGGCTGCGTTGATTCTATAGGGTTTTGCGGCTCAGGCGTTCCGAACCTCGATCTGGCAGGAGCGCATGGTCTCGAGGGCGGCCAGATGCTTCTCCGGCGTGACTCCGGCGCAGCAGGCGGCGTCCACGGCGATCTTTACCTCCGGCAGATACGCCTTCAGCAGCAGGGCGTTCGACACGACGCAGATGTCCGTGCAGAGGCCGATGAGCTCGATCTCCTCCACGTCCCCCATGGCCCGGACCGCCTCGGCCAGCGCCGTGCTGCCGAAGGTGGGCTTTTCGAACACGGCGGCGTCGGGAATGAGCGCCGCGAGCTCCGGCCGGAGCCTCCAGCCCTCCGTGTCCTTGATGCAGTGCTCCACCGGGAGCAGCCGCCCCTCCTGGGTGGAGAGGTAATCGGGGCCGTGGGTGTCCATGGTGGCGAGGACCGCCGCCGGGGGATAGGAGCGGATCTTTGCCGCCGCCGCCCCCACGATGGCCTGGGCCTCCGGCGTCCCCAGGGCGCCGTCGATGAAGTCGTTCTGCATGTCGATGACCACGAGCAGTTTTTTCATGGATGAACCTCCGTTTTATTCCTGTGTCGTAAGGCTGCGCACCTCGCAGGTGAGCTCGCCGTCTTTCTCGTCCACCACCAGGGTCGCCCCGGCAGGGATGTCCCCGGCGAGGATCTTTTTCGCGATGAGCGTCTCGGCCTTTGCCTGCAGGTAGCGCTTGAGGGGCCGCGCGCCGTACACGGGGTCGAAGCCGCCGTCGATGATATGGCGCTTGGCCGCGTCGGTGAACTGGAGGCCCAAGTCCTTCTCCGCGAGGCGGCCCTTGAGGGCTTCGGTGAGCAGGTCGATGATGCGGGTCAGGTCGTCCTTCGTCAGGGGCTTGAAGAAGACCGTCTCGTC
>CAJOIG010000013.1 GCA_905234575.1 uncultured Oscillospiraceae bacterium | reverse complement strand
CCGACGTTGTCGAAGTCGAGCTTCGCCTCGACCGGCGCTTTCTTCGAAAGGAAAGCCAAAACATCCTCTACCTTAGGCATGATCCGATAACCTCGTTTCGATCGTATTCAGCTCGCGGAGAAGCGCGTCCGCCGCAGCGTCAAAGGGAGCCGCCTTCCGAATCCTCTTCTCGAGCATGGACAGATACGCGGGCAGGAGCGGGTCCTCACAGATCTGCGTCCACTTGCCGAGATGATACTCCGCCTCGGTGTAGGACGGCGCGCACCCTCCGGATGCGGTGAGGACGGGATACAGACGTCCGGCGTCCCGTACCAGGCGCTCGCTGCCGATGGCGTATCCGTTCGACGTCAGCCAGCGGCGAAGAAGCTCCTGCTTGGACTGCGGCTCTAAAATAAGAAGCACGCCGTCCCTCGTCCAGGGCGCGCCCGACAGGATGGAGAGCATGGTCTCCCCTCCCATCCCGGCGATCACGACGCAGTCCGCGTCCGCTCTTGAAAACCCGTCAAGGCCGTCCGTCTGCCGGAGAAACACGCGATCCGACACGCCGCAGGATCGAACGAGACGCTCCGCACTATGCAGAGGACCGGCGTTGATGTCGCTGGCCCAAATGTGGGACGAAATCCCCGTCTGCGCGAGATAGACCGGCAGCATCGCGTGATCCGTACCAACGTCGATCACCCTCGCTCCGGGAGGGATGAGGGCAGCCACGGCCTGCAGCCGGGCAGATAAGCGAATCGTTTCCATGACAAGCTCCCGCCGTACCTCAACCGAACTCAGGCGTTGGCGGCGATGAAGGCGTTGACTTCCGCCACAAAGGGCTCCACCTCCACGCCGTGCACAAGGCAGGCGGCCTCAATGCTCTCGCCGGTGGCATAGGCGCAGCCAAGGCAGTGCATGCCGATTCGCTGGAAGAGCGGCTGCGTCTCCGGGGCGTTGAGCATAACGTCATAGACGATCGTGTCTTTTGTGACCTGATACATATTAGGTTCCTCCGATTTTATTGGTCTGCGGCTATTATAACCGCGGGGCGATGGAATTGCAACCGAAATCGCAAAAAACAGGGGAGGCGTCTGCCTCCCCTGCTTTTTATTATGTGTGATCACTCACCGGCGCGCATCTTGGCGAAGCACTCGCTGCAATACACGGGACGGTCGGTCTTCGGCTCAAAGGGAACGCGAGCCTCGCCGCCGCAGGCAGCGCAGGTAGCCGTGAAGAACTCCCGGGGGCCGCGGGCGGCATTCTTCCGGGCGTCGCGGCAGGGCTTGCAGCGCTGGGGCTCATTCTGGAAGCCACGCTCCGCATAGAACTCCTGCTCACCGGCGGTGAATACGAACTCCTGTCCGCATTCCTTGCACACAAGGGTCTTGTCTTGGAACATTGTGAATCCTCTCTTCTGATGAATTTCCCGGTGTGGGGGTTATATTGCGATCAGCTATGGCTGATGTCGCCAAAGGAAAGTCCGGCCAGCTTGCGCCGGATGCGCTGGACGGCGTTATCCACGGATTTGACGTCCTTCCCGAGGGCGCCGGCCATCTCCTGATAGGACAGTCCATCCAGGTAGAGGTCAAGAACTCTTGCCTCCAGCTTGGACAAAAGCCGCGAATAAGCGGATATGAACTCTTTTTCCGTCTCTCTGGCTAGCACCTGCTCCTCGGGACTGCGCTGATAATACCGGGCGCCTAGGGACTGGGATTCGTCTGAGAGGACATCGTCGAGGGAAACGCCGTCGTTCAGCGGCGCGTGTTTTTTTCGTGCGGCGGTACGAATAGCGGATTGGATGCGGTTTCGGATGCAGGTCTCTGCGTAGGTCTTGAAGGAAGCTCCCTTGCCGGCGTCATACTCGCGGATCGCGGAAAGCAGACCGAGCATTCCCTCCTGAATCAGGTCCTCGCTGTCGCCGCCGGAAAGAAAGAACGGGCGGGCACAGGCACGGACCAGCCGCGCATATCGCTCTGCCAGCGTTTCTTCCGCGCCGGAAACACGCTCCGACGCCATGGCCTGGAGCTCTTCGTCCGTGAAAACCATACATTCACTCATTACCTAGTATTATATATCGATTTGTTAAGAAGTCAAGAAATAATTGTGAAAAATAGTCTAAAATATGCCGTTTTATCTGTGAAAAAGAGGGCATATTCGAGAATTCACAATTCCAAACGCTGCTGACCGAGATACTCGATTCCCAGATGCTCGTACGCCTTCTGCGTGACGCAGCGGCCGCGCATCGTGCGCGTCAGGAACCCGTTTTGCAACAGAAACGGCTCATATACATCCTCCAGCGTGACGGCCTCCTCGTTGATCGTCGCCGCCAGCGCCTCCAGGCCAACCGGTCCGCCGTTATACAACTCGATGATGCTGCGAAGCATCCGGCGGTCCACGCTGTCAAGGCCCTCTTTATCGACCTCCAGGCGGCTGAGCGCCTCGTCCGCAATGGGTTTTGTGATGACGCCTGAGCCCTTGACCTGGGCGAAATCCCGCACCCGTCGGAGCATTCGGTTCGCGATTCGGGGGGTCCCGCGGCTGCGGGAAGCGATCTCCACGGCGCCGTCCGGTTCGATGGAAACGCCGAGGATCCCGGCGCTGCGCTCCACGATGCTGCGAAGCTCCTCCGTCGTATATAGCTCCAGTCGCAGCGTTACGCCAAAGCGATCCCGGAGCGGCGCGGAGAGCTGACCGGAGCGGGTCGTCGCACCGATGAGGGTAAAATGCGGCAGATCGAGGCGGATGGAGTTGGCGGAGGGCCCCTTGCCCAGGATGATGTCCACCGCGAAGTCCTCCATCGCAGGATAAAGGATCTCCTCCACCGAGCGGTTCAGGCGGTGGATCTCGTCAAGGAACAGGATGTCGTTTTCCTGCAGATTCGTAAGCAGCGCCACAAGATCACCGGGCTTTTCGATGGCCGGACCGGAGGTGACGCGAAGATTGACGCCCATCTCCGTCGCAATGACGCCGGCCATGGTCGTCTTGCCGAGGCCCGGAGGGCCGTGGAGCAGAACGTGGTCCAGCGGCTCGTTCCGCATTTTCGCGGCCTGGATAAAAACCGCGAGGTTTTCCTTTGCCTTTTTCTGTCCAATGTACTCCGTAAGATGCTTGGGCCGAAGGCTGGCTTCGGCATTGTCCTCGGGCAGGATGGCGGGCGTCGTGATGATCTCGTCCAGCGGATCGCCGGAAAAGCTGATAGCCATGGTATTCCCTCCTTATCGAACCATGCCGCGGAGCGCCGCGCGGATGATCTCCTCGAGCGGCAGGGACATATCCACGCCCTTGAGCGCGGCGGCACATTCCGCGCCGGAATACCCGAGGGCGGCCAGGGCGGCGTTCGCGTCCGCGAGCTTCGAGCGGTCCCCATCCAAGGAGGCAGCGGGCGACTCCACGGACGAGGCAAACTCCGACACCTCGCCGCCGAGCTTGTCCTTCAGCTCCAATAGGATGCGCTGGGCGATCTTTTTCCCGATCCCGGGTGCGGCCGTGAGCATCTTCTCATTCCCGGAGAGGACCGCCATATACAGCGCGTCCGGCGAACAGACGGAAAGAATGGAGATCGCCGCCTTCGGGCCCACACCCGATACGGTCAGCATGAGCTCAAAGCAGCGCTTCTCCGCAAGGGTTTTGAAGCCGTAGAGATCGAACGCGTCCTCGCGAACGGACTCGCTGATATAGAGCTTTGCCTCTGTCCCGGCGCGAAGCTGGGACAGCGTATAGGTCGAGGCTGTCACGCCGTAGCCCACGCCGCCGCATTCTACGACGGCCATGCCGGGCAAAAGATCGGTCACGACGCCTTTCAGATGGTAGAACATGGTTCCTCTCCCTCCTTCTGAGCGCGGCTTAGGATGCTGGTGCTGGCGCGGGCATGACAGATGGCAAGCGCCAGGGCGTCCGCGGCGTCGTCCGGCCGCGGCGGCGTTTTCATGCCGAGCAGACGCTGGACCATATAGATGACCTGCGTCTTTTTGGCGCTGCCATATCCCACGACGGACTGCTTCACCTGCATCGGCGTATACTCGAACACCGGCACGCCGCTCTGATAGCAGCTCAGAAGAATCACGCCGCGGCCGTGGGCGACCGCGATGCCCGTGGTGATGTTCTTCGAAAAGAACAGCTCCTCCACGGAGATCGCGTCCGGGGCAAAGGCCTCGATCAGCTCGTTCAAGTCCCGATAGATGCTGTCGAGCCGGGGTGATAAAGCGGTGTTCGATGGGGTCGTGATAACGCCGCAGGAGACGTATTTGTTTTTTCCCTTGTCCGAGTCAATGACGCCGAAGCCGATGGTGCCGATGCCCGGATCAATTCCCAGAATTCTCATGCTTGCAGTATACCATAAAACATCCCCGCCGTCCATGGGCGGGGATCGGATTATCGTTCGGAAAAATACGCGCGCGTGGCGGCGATGTCCTGCTGGATCTGCACGCCGAGCGCCTCCGGCGAGGGAAAGCGCCGTTCCTCCCGCAGAAACCGCAGGAATTCCAGACGGACCTGCGACCCATAAAGGTTTCCGTTGAAATCAAGGATGTTGGATTCTACGGTGAGACGGTCGTCGCTGCCGAAAGTCGGACGCACGCCGACGTTCGTCACGGCGGGCTTCGGTCCCTCCGGCAGCCATACGCGGGTCGCGTAAACGCCGTGCCGGGGAACGATGACGTTTTCGGGGATGCCGGTATTGATGGTCGGCGCTCCGATGCTGCGTCCGATGCGGTAGCCGTAGCCGACGGTGTCCGTCAGTGTGTGAGGATGCCCAAGAAAAC
This sequence comes from uncultured Oscillospiraceae bacterium, assembly GCA_905234575.1. GTDB lineage: Bacteria > Bacillota > Clostridia > Oscillospirales > Oscillospiraceae > CAJOIG01. The sequence continues at coordinate 11,129 of CAJOIG010000013.1, read as the reverse complement.
GCGCGGCCGTCTCCATTTCGCCGGAGGATACGAGAGAGCGGATATGGGTCGAGCTGACAACGATACCGTCCACATACACCTCACGGACGATGTCGGAGCCCATGCCGTGGTCCGCACACCAGGCAGCGATTCGGTCCGCTGTGCCGAGGCCCTTGTAGCCGCAGCAGAAATCCCGGCCCATGACCAGATGCACCGCGCCGAGGTCCCGCTGGACCGAGCGGAGAAAATCGTCCCAGGCCATCTGCATAAATTTCCGGTCAAAATGGATCATGACGATGTCGCTGATGCCGCCGATCCGGGTGATCAGGTCCTTCCGGTCCGCCACGCTGCCGAGAAGCGGGACCTCCACACCGTGAACAAAGGTATCGGGATGGGTGTCGAAGGAGATCACGGACGGCCGGACGCCGAGCTCCACCGCACGCTGTACCGTCCGGTGCATCAGAGCCTGGTGGCCGAGGTGCACGCCGTCAAAAAAGCCCAGGGCGATCACGCGCCGAATATCACTCACTGGCATTCACCTCCGGTCGGACATGGTCCAAAGGCAGGATATAGGCCTCGGGTGCGGAGCGGATCTCCTCCAGGGTATGCGCCTCATCGATCGTAAAGTCGCCGCAGCGCACGCGCCGCAGAGCGCTCATGCAGCCGCCGCAGCCCAGGGTGTCGCCGATGTCGGCGCAGAGCGTGCGGATGTAGGTACCCTTCGAGCAGGTCACGGAAAGGACCCAGTCGCCGCTTTCATCCGGCGCAAGCAGCTCGAGCCGATGGATGGTGATGGGGCGGGGCTCGCGCTCCACCTCCCCGCCGCGCCGGGCGATCTCATAGAGCTTTTGCCCGTGCCGCTTGATGGCGGAATACATGGGCGGCATCTGAAGGATGGGACCGCGGAACCGCGGCAGGACTGCCTCAAGGTCTTCCCGGGAAACGGAAACCGTGCTCTCCGTGAGATGGGTCCCCCAGATGTCCTGGGTGTCCGTGCGAAGGCCGAGCCGCAGGCGGGCGACGTATTCCTTCGTGTCGTTTTCAAGATACTTTGCAGCCTTGGTCCCCTTCCCGGTGAGAACCACGAGAAGGCCGGTGGCATTCGGGTCCAGTGTGCCGGTATGACCGATGTGCCGCTCGTGCAGCACGCCCCGAAGATGGGCGCAGACATCCATGCTCGTCCAGTCGGAGGGCTTGTCCACCAAAAGAAGTCCGTCCATCAGAGCGCCTCCAGGATCTCGCGGACCAGGATCTCGCGAGTGGTCTCCACGTCCGCACAGATCGTGCAGCCCGAGGCCATGCGATGCCCTCCCCCGCCGTGCAGCGAGCAGATAGCGGACACGTCGAAGAGCTCGCCGCTGCGGAGACTGACCTTGCACTCCTTCGGGCCAAGCTCACGGATGGTCGCGGAGACATAGCTTCCCTCCACCCGTCCGGCCAAAGACGCGAGATCGTCGCAGTCGTCCTCCGTAGCGCCGGAGCGTTCCATCATCTCGAGCGTCACAACGGCGACGCTGAGCTTTCCGTCGGCATATTGCCGCATGTTGGAAAAGATGAGACCCTCCAGCATCAGCCGGGCAAAGGAGGTCTGGCGGAACAGCGAGACGTTCAGCGGCTTATGGTCCGCGCCGGCGTCGATGAGCTCGGCGGCGGCCCGGTGGGTCTCGGCGGTGGTGTTTCCGTAGACGAAGCAGCCGCAGTCCGTGGAGACGGCGACATACAGAAGACTTGCGGTCTCCGGGTCGAGAAGGTCCAGAGCCTTGGCGATCTGCAGGATCAGCTCGCCGCAGGAAGCCTTGTCCGGCTGGCAGAACAGCCGATCGGCGTAGCCGGTGTTCGTCGGATGGTGGTCAATGCAGAGATCGAAGCGCGTATCCTCCGGCAGCCCCTTGGGAAATAAACGCTCGGAGGCCAGATCGATCCCAATGACGCAGGCCGGTGCAAAATCCTTCGGCGCGATATAGGGGCCCGTCCACACGGCGTATTTCGACGTGGTTTGCGGATTGTCGTACACATAGGCCGTCTTGCCGAACTTTCGCAGGATACGACAAAGAGCGGCGGCACTGCCAAGCGTGTCGCCGTCCGGGCGGATATGCGTCACCAGCAGGTATCCGTCGTGCTCTTTGATATATTCCAGGGTATCATTCAGAGTCAGCGTTTTCATCGGTATGGTCGATATCGAGGTCATTGATGAGCTTATTGATATACGCGCCATGGGCGATGGAGTCGTCCATGATGAAGTTCAGCTCCGGGGTATAGCGCAGGTCGAGCGCCGTGCCGAGCTCGTGCCGCAGCCAGCCGGAAACAGACTTCAGGCCGCGGCGCATCTCACGCTCGTCGTACTCCCCCAGGACGCTGATATAAACCTTGCACCAGCGGAGATCGTTCGTGGTCTCCGTGTGCGTGACGGTCAGCATCGCGCCCTGCTGCACGCGGGGGTCCTTGACCTCCCGAAGCCTCTCGGACAGAACGCGGCGGATATCGTCGTTGATGCGGTCGATGTGGTAATTAGCCATGGATCTGCTCCATCACAAAGCACTCGATCACATCGAGCTCCTTGATGTCGTTGAATTTCTCGACCTGCATGCCGCACTCGTAGCCGGAGGCGACCTCCTTGACGTCGTCCTTGAAGCGGCGCAGAGACGCAAGCTCGCCTTCGAAAATGACGATGTTGTCGCGCAGCACGCGCACGGAGCAGCCGCGCTGGATCTTGCCGTCCAGAACATAGCAGCCGCAGACGGTGCCGACCTTGGAGACCTTGTAGGTCTGACGGACCTCGGCGTGGCCGATGATCTTCTCCTCGAACTTCGGCGCCAGCATGCCCTTCATGGCGGCCTCGATCTCGTTGATGCAGTCGTAGATGACGCGGTACATGCGGATCTCCACATCGGAGCGGGTGGCGCTGTCGCGGGCGGCGTTGTCCGGGCGGACATTGAAGCCGACGATGACCGCGCCGGAGGTGGCGGCCAGCATGACGTCGGACTCGTTGATCGCGCCGACGGCGGAGTGGATGACGCGGACGCGGACCTCCTCGTTCGAGAGCTTCTCGAGGGAGGACTTCACCGCCTCGGCGGAGCCCTTGACGTCCGCCTTCACGATGATGTTGAAGTCCTTCATCTCGCCCTGCTGGATGCGGGCGAAAAGATCGTCCAGAGAAACCTTCTTGGAGCCGGTGTTCGAGGCCATCTTGGCCTTCTCCTTGCGCTCCTCCACGAGCTCGCGGGCCATACGCTCGTCCGAGACGGCATTGAAGACGTCGCCGGCGTTCGGGACCTCGCTCATACCGGCGATCTCCACCGGGACGGAGGGGCCGGCCTCCTTGACGCGCTGACCCTTGTCGTTGATCATGGTTCGGACACGGCCGACAGAGGTGCCGGCGATGATGATGTCGCCCTGCTTGAGCGTACCGTTCTGCACGAGAACGGTCATGATGGGACCGCGGCCCTTGTCAAGGCGGGCCTCGATGACTGTGCCGGAGGCGGCGCGGTTGGGGTTCGCGCGCAGGCCGAGCATCTCCGCCTGCAGAACAAGCATCTCCAGGAGCTCGTCGACGCCCTGACCGGTCTTCGCGGAGATCGGGCAAACGATCGTCTCGCCGCCCCACTCCTCGGGGACGAGCTCATACTCGGTCAGCTGCTGCTTGACCCGATCGGGGTTGGCGCCGGGCATATCCATTTTGTTGATCGCCACTACGATGGGGATGTTCGCGGCCTTCGCGTGGTTGATGGACTCAACGGTCTGGGGCTTGATGCCCTCGGTCGCGGCGACGACGAGGATCGCGACGTCCGTCACCATGGCGCCGCGGGCACGCATGGAGGTGAACGCCTCGTGGCCCGGGGTATCCAGGAAGGTGATGGGCGAGCCGTGGATATCCACGACATACGCGCCGATGGCCTGGGTAATGCCGCCGGCCTCCCCGGCAGCGACGTGCTCGTTGCGGATGTAGTCGAGCAGCGAGGTCTTGCCGTGGTCGACGTGGCCCATGACCACCACGACCGGCGCGCGGGACTGCAGCTCTTCCTCGGTATCCTCGTGGTCGTCGATGAGACGCTCCTCGACGGTGACCACGACTTCATGCTCGATCTTGCAGTTGAACTCCATGGCGACGAGAGCCGCGGTATCGTAGTCGATGACATCGGACAGAGACGCCATGACGCCCATCTTGACCAGCTTGCGGACGACCTCCGCGCCGGTCTTCTTCATGCGCATGGCGAGCTCCTGGACGGAGATCTCATCCGGGATCTGCACACGGGTGGGAGCTTTCTTCGCGATCTCGAACTGAAGACGCTGCAGCTTCTCCTTCTCCTCCTGCCGACGCTTCGCGCTGGCGGACATCTGATTCTGGCGCTGCTTGTTCTTGTTGCCGATCTTCTCCTTGCCGCGCTTCATGTTGGCGGCCTTCTCGCCCGCCATGTTGTCGAAGCGCTCGTCGTACTTCGAGAGGTTCGTATTCGCGCTGCCGCGGGTATCGACAACCTTCTTCTCCGGCTGCTTCTTGGGAACATGGGGCTTATCGGGCTTCGGCTGCTTCGGCGCGGGGGCCGCGGTCGGGGCCTCGGACTTCCCTTCCGGCGCTTTCTCCGGCTTAGCCTCCGCCTTGGGTTCGGGCTTCGGCGCCGTTTCGGCATAGACCTCCGCAATGCTCCCGATCTGGTTGTGCTGGGTCAGATACTCGAAAATGATGCTGAGTTCCGCATCCTCCAGTACCTGCATATGGTTTTTCGGGGTGGTCGCATACTCCGTGAGGATATCGGTGATCACCTTCGAAGTGACGCCGAAATCCTTGGCGACCTCATGAACACGGTATTTGATCAGGCTCATTCATGTTCCTCCTGTTCCGATGCGATTGCTGCGGCCGCGGCAAAGGCGGCGGCCAGTCCCTCGTCCGTGATAAGAGCCAGGGCAACGGGGCGAGAGCGGCCGACGGCGGCGGCAAGCTCCAACTTGGTATAGGGTATATTCCAAAGGGGGATCGTTCTGTCTTTCGCGAGGTTTCCGGCACGGCGTTTCGCGTCGGCACCCGCGTCGGACGCAAGAAGCATTGTCCCCTTTTTTCCGCGGCGAAGCTGTTTTTCCACCTCGTCGCCGCCGGTCACGATCCGTCCGGCCTTCGCGGCGAGAGACAGATAACGCAGCGCCTTTGTGTCGTTCATAGCTCTCCGTTCAGCGCCGCCTCCAGCTCGTCATACGCTTCGGGCGGGATCGTAAGGTTGAGCGCACGCTCCAGAGCCCGGCTTTTCCGCGCCTTGCGAAGGCACTCAACCTTGCGGCAGAGATAAGCTCCGCGACCGGGAGCTTTCTCCCTGGCGTCCAGAAGCAGTCCGCCCTCCGGCGTCCGGACAACGCGAATCAGCTCCTTTTTCGGGGCGCGCTCGCGGCATCCCGCGCACATGCGTATGGGTTCGGGCATGGGGTCAGCCCTCGCTCTCCGGCTTGATGTCGATCTTATAGCCCGTCAGCTTCGCGGCCAGACGCGCGTTCTGGCCTTCCTTGCCGATGGCAAGAGAAAGCTGATTGTCCGGGACGATGACGCGGCAGGACTTGCCGTCCTCCGACATGGTCACGCTCAGGACATTGGCCGGAGACAGAGCCGCGGCGATGTACGCCTCGGGATCCTCGCTGTAGCGGATGATGTCGATCTTCTCGCCGCCGAGCTCGTCTACGATGCTGCCCACACGGCCGCCGCGGGGACCGACGCAGGCGCCGATGGGATCGACGTCCGCCACGGTGCTCCACACCGCCATCTTTGTGCGGGAGCCGGCCTCACGGGCCACGCTCTTGATCTCGACGGAGCCGTCGGAGATCTCGGGGACCTCAAGCTCAAACAGGCGCTTGACAAGGCCAGGGTGCGTGCGGCTGATGAGCACCTGGGGGCCGCGGCTCGACTTGCGGACCTCGATCACATAGACCTTGATGCGCTTGCCCTCGACAAGGACCTCGTCGCGGATCTGCTCGTTCGCGGACAGGAGCGCGTCGGTGTACTCGGAGTTCGAGCTGATCTTCATGGAAACGCTGCCGGTGCGCGGATCGATGCGGGAGACCTCACCGGTGAGGATCTCGTGCTCGTGGGAGGTAAACTCGTCATAGATCATGCCGCGCTCAGCCTCGCGGATGCCCTGGATGATGACCTGCTTCGCGGAACCCGCGGCGATGCGGCCGAACTCCTTGGTATCCACCGGGACGCGGATCTGCATGCCGGCCTTGGCCTTCTTGTTGTACTTGTGGGCCTGGGCCTCGGTCATCTCGATGGCGGGATTCTCGACCGTCTCGACGACGTCGGTAATGACGTACATCTCGATCTTCTTTTTATCCTCGTCGATCTCCAGGACCGCGTTGTCCGCCGCATCGGGATGCTCCCGGCGGAAGGCGGTCATAATGGCCTGGTTGATCTTGTCGAACATATACTCGCGGGGAATGCCCTTCTCCCGTTCGATGTCTTCAATGGCGCTGAAAAACTCGGCATTCATGTCTTGTGTTCCTCCGATTTAGAATTCAACGTGCAGACGCACGGAAGCGATCTGTTTGGAAGTAAAGCGGTGTTCCCCACCGGAATCGACGGTGACATCACTGTCGTCATAGGACCGAAGCGTACCGATCCACTGCTTGGACCCGTCCACGGCGCTGTAGAGTTTGACTTCCACAAGCTCCCCAAGGAAGCGCTCAAAATCCGACGGACGCTTGAGCTGCCGCTCACACCCGGCGGAGCCGACCTCAAAAACGTAGCTGTCTGGGATGGGATCCTTCTCGTCCAGCATGGGATCCAGGAGCCGGGATACACGCTCGCAGTCGTCGAGATCCACGCCCACCGGGCTGTCAAGGTAGACGCGCAGATAACGCTGACCGGCCTCCAGGACGTACTCCACATCCCAGAGCTCAAGCCCCTGCTCTTCCACGACGGGAAGCGCGAGATCATAGACGGTTTGTTCGATCTTGTTCATTTGATTTCCAGCTTTTGACAATTTGTTTTTCATCAGAAAAAAGAGTGGGACAAGACCCACTCCACAGGTAAAAGAACTTCGCTGGTGACACTATACCATATCACAAATAATAAAGCAAGACTTTTTTCAAATCGCAATACTATATTTATGCCCCGGAACCCTCGATTATTCCGGGATTTTTGGATCCGGCACCGCTCAATGCTCCTCCAGATGCTCCCGCAGCTTCTGAAGCGCCTTCTTTTCGATGCGCGAGACATAGGATCGCGAGATGCCCAAGCGGTCCGCCACCTCCCTCTGCGGCATGGGGAGACGACCGTCGATCCCATATCGCAGACGTATGACCGCCGCCTCCCGTTCCGTCAACGCCTCGTCCAGCGCGTTCCGGACACGGATCACCGATTCCTTGCGGGAGAGATCTTCCAGCAGGTCGGTATCGTCCGCGATGGTGTCGAGGACCGAGGGCCCATCCTCGTCTCCATCCCCCTCCAGCACGCCGGAGAGCGACACCTCCCCCGCCGTCTTTCGCTGCCCGCGAAAAAACATCAGGATCTCGTTTTCAATGCAGCGGGATGCGTATGTCGCCAGACGGACGCCTTTGTCCGGCCGAAAGGTCGAGACGCCCTTAATAAGACCGATGGTCCCGATGGAGACCAGATCCTCCGCGTCGGCGGAGCTGGTGTAGTATTTTTTGATGATGTGCATGACGAGTCGAAGGTTCCGTTCGATGAGCGTACTTCGCGCCTCCTCGTCGCCCTCGAGCATCCGGCGGACGCAGTCTTCCTCCTCGGCCGGCTTGAGCGGCCGGGGAAACGAGGAAGCGTTTTCCCCGAGACGCAGCATGAGCATGGCGCTCGTGATCAGGAGCATAAACGTCGTAGACAGCATGGACTTGATCCTCCTCAAAATCCAGCCTATGCAGTTCCGGTTTGTCCCGATACGACAATTTTCGTGAAAAAACGGCCCGCCGAAGCGAGCCGTTTATCCATGGAAGCTTGTCCGTCTCAGAACAAGCCGGAGATCACGCCGTTTTCGTCCACGTCGATGCGCTCAGCCGCGGGGGATTTCGGCAGACCGGGCATGGTCATGATGTCGCCGGTCAGCGCCACGATGAAGCCGGCGCCCGCGGAGACCTTCAGGTTCCGCACGGTGACGGTGAAGCCCTTCGGCGCGCCGAGCAGGGCCGGATCGTCCGAGAAGGAGTACTGCGTTTTCGCCACGCAGATGGGGAGCTTTCCGAAGCCGAGCTCTTCGAGCTGTTTGATCTGCTTCACGGCGTTGCCCACGAGCTGGACGCCGTCCGCGTGATAGACCTTGGTACAGATCGCGTTGAGCTTTTCCAGGATGGGCATGTCGAGCTCATAGGACTGGCGGAAATCGTTCGGCTGCTCACACAGGCGGACGACCTCCTCCGCCAGCGTCATGCCGCCCTCGCCGCCCTTGGCCCATACCTCGCTGAGAGCCACGTTCACGCCGAGCTCGCGGCACTTGGCCTCTACAAGATCGAGTTCGGCCTTCGTATCGGTGGGGAAAGCGTTGATCGCTACCACACAGGGCAGGCCATACACGTTCTTAATGTTGCCGACGTGCTGCAGGAGGTTCGGCAGGCCCTTCTCCAGGGCTTCCAGATTCTCCGCGTTCAGCTCGGCCTTGGGAACGCCGCCGTGATACTTCAGGGCGCGCACCGTCGCCACGACGACCACCGCCGCGGGATGCAGCCCGGCCATGCGGCACTTGATGTCCAGGAACTTCTCCGCGCCGAGATCGGCGGCGAATCCGGCCTCCGTCACGGTGTAATCGCTGAGCTTCAGCGCCATGCGGGTGGCCGTCACGGAGTTGCAGCCGTGGGCGATGTTCGCGAAAGGACCGCCGTGGATGAACGCGGGGGTACCCTCCAGGGTCTGGACGAGGTTCGGCTTAAGCGCGTCCTTGAGGAGCGCCGCCATGGCGCCCTCAGCCTTGAGGTCATGCGCGGTGACCGGCGCGCCCGCGTAAGTGTAGCCGACGATGATCCGACCGAGCCGCGCCTTGAGATCGGGGATGTCGCTCGCAAGGCACAGGACCGCCATGACCTCCGAGGCGACGGTGATGTCGAAGCCGTCCTCCCGGGGCACACCCTGCATCTTGCCGCCGAGACCGTCCACGATGTTCCGGAGCTGACGGTCGTTCATGTCGACGGCGCGCTTCCAGGTGATCTGCTTCGGGTCGATGCCGAGGGAATTTCCCTGCTGGATGTGGTTATCCAGCATCGCGGCGAGAAGGTTGTTCGCAGCGCCGATGGCGTGGAAGTCGCCGGTGAAGTGCAGGTTGATGTCTTCCATGGGGACGACCTGGGCGTATCCGCCGCCGGCCGCGCCGCCCTTGATGCCGAACACCGGGCCGAGGCTGGGCTCGCGCAGGGCAACGACGGCGTTTTTGCCGATCTTCCGCAGGCCGTCCGTCAGGCCGACGGAGGTGGTGGTCTTTCCCTCGCCCGCCGGGGTCGGGGTGATGGCGGTCACCAGGATGAGCTTTCCGTCCGGACGGTCGGAGAGGTCCTTCAGCATCCGATAATCGACCTTGGCCTTATAATTGCCGTACTGTTCAAGGTACTTCTCCTCAACGCCGGCGATCTCCGCGATCTCGCGGATGTGCTTCATCTGACAGCGCTGAGCGATTTCAATGTCCGTCATTATTCTCTCCTTTTATCGGCTGGATGTGGTTTTGAGCGTCACGTCGTGATACCCGCCCTCGACGATGGAGGTGGCGGAAACGACGGTGAGCTTCGCGTTCTTCTGCAGCTCGGAGATGTTCACGACGCCGCAGTTGCACATGGTGGAGCGGACCTTGTACAGGCTCTTCTGCACGTTCTCGTGCAGGCTGCCGGCATAGGTGACGTAGCTGTCGACGCCCTCCTCGAAGCTGAGGGTCTCGGCGCCGCCGATGTCGTAGCGCTGCCAGTTGCGGGCGCGGTTCGAGCCCTCGCCCCAGTATTCCTTGACATAGGTCCCGTTGATGTTGAGCTTGGGCGTGGGGCTCTCGTCGAACCGGGCAAAATAGCGCCCGAGCATGATGAAGTCCGCGCCCATGGCAAGGGCCAGGGTGATGTGGTGGTCATACACGATGCCGCCGTCGGAGCACACGGGGATATAAATGCCCGTCTCCTCAAAGTAGCGGTCGCGCTCCGCGGCCACCTCGATGAGCGCCGTCGCCTGGCCGCGGCCGATGCCCTTGGTCTCGCGGGTGATACAGATGGAGCCGCCGCCGATGCCGACCTTGACGAAGTCCGCGCCGCATTCTGCCAGGAAGCGGAATCCGTCCTTATCGACCACGTTGCCCGCGCCGACCTTCACGGAGTCGCCGTAGCGCTCGCGGATCCAATCGATCGTGTACTTCTGCCAGCAGGAATACCCTTCGGAGGAGTCGATGCACAGAACGTCCGCGCCGGCCTCCACCAGCGCCGGAACGCGGGTGGCATAGTCCCGGGAATTGATGCCCGCGCCGACGAGATAGCGCTTCTCGTGGTCCAGCAGCTCGTCGGGGTTCTCCTTGTGGCTCGCGTAGTCCTTGCGAAAGACGAAGTAGAGGAGCCGTCCGTCCTTCGAAACGATGGGCAGGGCGTTGAGCTTGTGGTCCCAGATGATGTCGTTCGCCTCCTTGAGGGAGACGCCCTCCTCAGCCGTGACCAGCTTGTCGAGCGGGGTCATGAACTGCGCCACAGGCGTACTTTCATCCGTGCGGCTGACGCGGTAATCCCGGCTCGTGACCATGCCGCAGAGCTTTCCGTTCGGCGTGCCGTCCTCGGTAACGGCGACGGTGGAGAAGCCGTTTTTCGCTTTCAGCGCCAGGATGTCCCGCAGCGTCGCGGAGGGCGTCACGTTCGACGCGCTGACGACGAAACCGGACTTGTAGTTCTTGACCCGAGCGACCATGGCCGCCTCGTCCTCCACACTCTGGGAGCCGTAAATGAAGGACAGACCGCCCTCCTTCGCCAGCGCGATGGCCAGGGTATCATTCGATACGGACTGCATGATGGCGGAGGTCAGGGGGATGTTCAGCGAGATGGCGGGTTCCTCGCCCTTGCGGTATTTCACGAGCGGTGTTTTGAGGGAAATGTTCCCAGGGGTGTGTTCCTCGGAGGTGTACCCGGGGATGAGAAGATATTCGCTGAAGGTGCGGGACGGTTCGTTGTAGTAAAATGCCATTCTGAAAAACTCCTCCTTCGATCAGTTTTGA
>CAJOIG010000012.1 GCA_905234575.1 uncultured Oscillospiraceae bacterium | reverse complement strand
CGCAACCAGGGCTATGAGGTGGGCTACGATTACATCTGGCAGTCCTACGTCGTGGAGCACGACGCCTCGTGGCTGCAGAGCGCCTCCGCCTGGTGCGAGGAGCACGGCGTGGACATCAGCGGCATGACGCCCGAGGAGATCATCGATAAATACGGCGGCGTTGGCCAGCTTCTTCTGCACGTCACCACCACGTCCATCATCGAGGTGGCGGAGGACGGCCTGACCGCCAAGGGCTACTGGTATACCCCCGGCCTGCTGAAGCAGACGGACTTCGCGAACGCGGACTCCATGTGGGAGAACTACGGCGCGGACTTCATCAAGGAGAACGGCGAGTGGAAGCTCTGGCATCTGCACATGTACACCGACTTCCAGTGTGAGTTCGGCACCTCCTTCACCGGCTCCGTCTCCAGCGGCGAGCTGGGCGGCGCCCCCGGCACCACGGGCGTCGGCGGACCGCCTCCCGGCGGCGCGCCCGGCGGAGCGTCCACCGCGGCGGAAGTGGACACCACCGGCTGGATCGGCGGGAAGATCAATCAGTCCACCTACAAGCAGTGGAGCACCAGCCGCCTGCGCGAGGATATGGCGAGCTTCCCGATCCCCCTGCCGTACGAGTCCTGGTCCTTCGACGAGCCGAACTACGGCGTCACCGTGGAGCAGTACGCGTCCCTCGGCATCGACGTGAACGACTGGTACGCCGCGCATGCCGTCGGCTGAGACCGGAATCAAAAACGAAACCACCGTGCAGTCTTCGGACCGCACGGTGGTTTGTCGTATCGAGCCTTTGGACGTCAGCGCATGGCGCCGCGGATGAGGGCGAGGAGCTCGTCGTAGGTGTCGCAGGCGGGGATGTGGGGATACGCCGCGCGGATGCTCTCCGGCGCGCGGAACAGGAAGCCCGCCTTGGACGCCTCGATCATGGCGAGGTCGTTGAAGCTGTCGCCGCTCGCAATGGTCTCGAAGCCGCAGGACTGGAGCGCCCGGACGGTTGTGAGCTTCGTCTTGTCGCAGCGGAGCTTGTAGCCCGTGATCTCCCCGTCGGGGGCGACGGTGAGCTCGTTGCAGAAGATGGCGGGCCAGCCGAGCTTTTTCATGAGCGGCTGGGCAAACTGGGTGAAGGTGTCGCTGAGGATGACGGCCTGGGTCTCGGAACGCAGGGTGTCGAGAAAATCCTTCGCACCGGGCATCGGGTCGATGGTGGCGATGACCTCCTGGATCTGCCGCAGGCCGAGGCCGTGCTCGCGCAGGATGTCCAGGCGGAAGCGCATGAGCTTGTCGTAGTCGGGCTCGTCCCGCGTCGTGCGTCGCAGCTCGGGGATACCGACGGCTTCGGAAAAGGCGATCCAGATCTCGGGGACGAGAACGCCCTCCAGGTCCAGGCAGGTGATATACATCGTGGTTCTCCTCTCTATGATGCGAGCGGCCCGCGGGCCGCTCGCTTTCTGTTACCAGTAGGTCTGGACCGTCGTGCCGATGGGGCAGTTCTGATAGATCCAGTAAGCATAGTCGATGGGCATGCGGACGCAGCCGTGGGAGACGTAGGTGCCGACCGTTCCGTTCATCAGGCCGCCGCCGGGGTAGTACAGAACGCTGTGCAGCGCGTACTCGCCGTTGTAGAACTCCGACCACCACCAGCACTTGGAGCTGCCGGAGTAGAAGTATTCACCCTTGCTGTTGATGGTGAAATCGCCCGCGACGGTGGGAGTCGAGAGCTTGCCGGGTCCGACGTCAGTATAGAACTCCCGGGTCCAGTTGCCCTTGGAGCCGGAGTACACGCCCATGGTGCAGGCGCTGAGGTCCACGAGGACCAGCTTGTCGGTCTGGCTGTACTGGGTCTCGGCGTGGAGGTTCATATAGCGCTCGGAGCCCAGGGAGCCGACGCGGCCGTCTGAGGGGATGTCGATGCCGTCCACCGTGATTCCGCCGGCGGTGGTTCCGTAGGGGCCGCCATAGGGATCGTCTTTCTTGAAGAAATAGAGGTTGCAGCCGTCGAGGTAGTTCCAGCCGGTGGCCATGATGCCCTTGCCGTTAAAGTAATACCAGGAGCCGTCGATCAGCCGCCATCCGGTCTGCTTCATGCCGTCCTCGGGACGCATGTAGTAGCGGTTCGCGCCGTCGTCGATCCAGCCGCGGTGCACGACGCCGGTGTCGGGGTCGAAGTAGTACCAGTTCCGGATGGGCATGACCCAGCCGGTGGCCATGGTGTGGTCCGCCCAGAAGTAGTACCACAGGCCGTCGGTGTACAGCCAGCCCTTCCAGGCAATGGCGTTCTGGGGGTTGAAGTAGTACTTTTTGCCGTCGACCTCCTGCCAGCCGCGGTGGACGACGCCGGAGTCGGGCTCGAAGTAATAGAGATCGCCCCAGATGTTCGTCAGGCCGGACGCGGCGGTGCCGTCGGAGTTGAAGTAGTACCACAGGCCGTTGGTGTACAGCCAGCCCTTGCGCATCGTGCCGTCGGAGGGATTGAAGTAATAGATCTTGTCGTCGATCTTCTGGAAACCGCGGTGGACGATGCCGGTGTCGGGCTCAAAGTAGTAGTAATTCCAGATGGGCTTGCACAGGCCGGTGGCGAGGGTGCCGTCCGACCAGAAATAGAACCAGTAGCCGTCCAGATACAGCCAGCCGGTGTGCTTCGCGCCGGTGGCGGGATCGATGTAGTAGCGGGAGCCGTCCTCCGCGGTCTGGAAGGGAGGCATATATTTGCCGTCCAGGTCGAGGTCCTCTTCCGGCGCCTCCCCGGATTCCTCCGCATCGGCGGGCTCTTCGGCTTCGGCCTCCGGCTCGCTCTCGGCGGTCTCGTCGGAGGGCTCCTCGACGGGAGCGGGCTCCTCGGGGACGGACTCCTCGGGGACGGGCTCCTCGGGGACGGGTGCTTCCGGCTCCGCGGCAGGTTCCGCGGGGGCTTCGCCGGAGGGCTCCTCCGGAGTCGGCTCCTCGCTCAGCGCGGGTTCCTCCGCGGCGGGTTCCGCCGGTTCGGCCTCGACGGGGACGGTCTCCTCCGCCGGGAGTGACTCGGCCGCCGGGAGCTCGGTCTCGTCCGCCAGGGCGGCGCCAAGCAGAAAAGCCGAAAGAAGCAGGGCAAGGGATAGTATGACAGAGAGCTTTGTGATGAGTCTTTTCATGGTGTCCTCGCGTGATCACTTAGGATTGGCTTCAATATGATGCAGATTAACATAAAAAATATAATGTATATGGAGAAAAAAGTCAACGGACGGAGAAGAATTGTTAACGAATTGTAACTGCTTGCCGACCGGATGACAGGGCTGTCACAGCTCGCGGTAATCCAGGTCCTCCTCCGTCACGACGCGCAGCTCCTTCCGGTTCACCCGGTCGTAGATGCAGGGGACGACAAAGAGCGTCATCAGCGTGGCGTACAGCAGACCGCCGATGCACACGAGGGCCACGGGCTGCATGAGCGCGGTGCCGACATCCCGGCCGAGGGCCATCACGGCGAGGCCGAGGATGGTCGTCAGCGAGGTCATGAGGATCGGACGAAGGCGGGTGACGCCCGCCTCGATCAGTGCGTCCCGCCGGGCGAGGCCGCCGGCACGGAGCTGGTTTACATAATCAACGAGCACGATGCCGTTGTTCACGATGATGCCCGTGAGCATGACAAAGCCGATGAGGGAGATGACGCTGACGTCGAGCCCGGTGATGAGCAGGGCCAGGAAGCCGCCCGTGAAGGCCAGGGGGATCGTGAACATGACAATGAAGGGGCTCTTGAGGCTCTGGAACTGGGCCACCATAATGAAGTACACGAGAAGGATGCCCAGCAGAAGCATGAGGCCGAGGTCCCGCACGGCCTTCATGGTGGTCTCGTTCTCGCCGGTGAAGGAAACGGTCACGCCGCTGGGCAGGTCGAGGGCTGCGGCGGCCTTTTCGGCATCGGCGGTGACGAGGGAGACGTTGTATCCGGGTTCCACCTTGGCGGTGACGCCGATGTAGCGGCGCTGCCCGCTGCGCTGGATGGAGGCCAGACTGACGGTCCGCTCCAGGGTGGCGACGTCCCGCAGGCGGAAGGAGGCGGTCTCGCCCGCCTCGTCGGTGTAGGTGAACTTCATGGACTGGAGCTCCCAGGAGGTCAGGGTGCTGCCGGTTTCCACGAGGACGTCCGCCGTGATGCCGTCCATATCCATCGCCAGGGCAACGGTGGAGGTGGTGAGGCGCGCGGCGATCTCCGCGTAGAGCTGGGCGACGGTGTAGCCCCGCGCCATGGCGGCGTTTTTGTCCACGCGGACGTGCAGGGCGGGAGCGGCGTCTGCGAGGCCGTCGTCGGCGCTCTCCACGCCGGGAAGCTCGGCAAAGGCGTCCGCGAGCATCCGGGCGGCGGCTTGCAGGTCCTCCATGTCCGAGCCGTAGACGTTCGCCGCGATGCCGCTGCCGGTGAGGTAGCTCATGTCCATCATCTGGGAGTCGGCGGAGACGGTGCAGGGCAGATCCGCGCAGCGGGCAGCGATCTCCCGGCCGGCGGCCGCGCCGGAGGCGCCCTCGGGCAGGGTGACGTAGGCTGTCACGTCGTAGCTGCCGCCGCCGGTGGACAGCAGAAGCGACGACCCGCCCATCATCGCGCCGACGGTCTCGACGTTCTCCACCTCCGCGATGCGGCGCAGGACCTCGTCGGCGGTGTCGACGGCCTCCTCCATGGTGGCGTCCTCCGGCATGGTGATGGTGACGTTCACGGTGTTCGCGTCGAGCGTCGGCATGAAGCTGAAGCCCCGGCGCAGCGCGAGGTAGGCGCTGCCCGCCAGCAGGAAGAGCGCCAGCAGCAGCACGGCGGCCTTGTGATCCAGGGACCAGCCGATGGCGGCGCGGTAGGCGCGCAGGAAACGGCCCTCCCGGGCGGGAGCGTCGTCCTGCTTCCGGCCGCGGCGGAGCGGATGCCGCAGCATCCCCTGGGCCATGGCGGGCACAAGGGTCAGCGCCACGACGAGGCTCGCCATCAGAGAGTAGCCCATGGTGAGGGCGAGGTCCGTGAACAGCTGCCGGGTGATGCCCTGGACGAAGACGATGGGCAAAAAGACGCACACCGTCGTGAGGGTGGAGGAGGTGATGGCCCCGGCGACCTGCTTCGTGCCGGCGACGGCGGCCTGGGCCGCGGTGGCGCCCTTGGCGCGCAGGCGGTAGATGTTCTCGATGACGACGATGGCGTTGTCCACCAGCATGCCCACCGCCACGGCGAGACCGGACAGCGAGATCATGTTGATGGTGACGCCGGAGAAATACATGAGCACCACGGCAAACACCAGGCTCAGCGGGATCGCCACGAGGGTGATGACCGTCGGCCGCAGGTCCCGCAGGAACAGGAGCAGCACGAGGATCGCGAACAGCGCGCCGGTGAGAAGGCTCTCCAGAATGGAGCTTACGATGAGCCGGATGTAGTCTCCCTGGTCCATGAGGGAGACGAAATGCAGCCCGGGGAAGGCGCTCTCCAGGGAGCGGAAGCGGGAGCGAAGGGCGTCAGTCACGTCCGCGGTGGCGGCGTTCGACTGCTTTTCGAAGGTGAGGATGAGGCCGTGCTCGCCGTCGAGGCGGGCGTAGGTCTCGGCGCTGTTGTCGGTGACGAAGACCTCGGCCACGTCGTCGAGGGTGACGGTGCCGATGCGGTCCTCCCCGGTGTCGAAGAGGACCAGAGCGCGCAGCTCGTCCGGGTCCGTCAGCTTATCGCCCACGGAGACCATGTAGTTCACCCCGGCCTGTTCGACGTAGCCCGCGGGCATGGCGAAATCCTGGGCGCCGAGGATGGCGGACACGGTGCTCATGGAGATGGTGTCCGTGATGTCCGCAGAGGCCAGGGCGGTCTCGCGGGAATCCTCCAGGGTGTCGAGTCCGCTGTCCACCTGGGCCATGGCCTGATCGACGGCGGCGGAATTCGAGGCGAGCTTCGCCGCGGCGTCCGCAATGCCCAGGAGGCCTTCGCTTTTCGCAGCGCTGAGGGTGCCCATGGCCTCGCTGAGCTGCATGGTCCCGGCGTCCAGCTGGTCGAGGGCGTCCTTCAGCAGGGCGGCGCCGTCCTGCGCCTGGAGGAGCCCGGCCTCCATCTCATCCACCGCGGCGTACGCGGAGGTCCGGTCCAGCTCGAAGGAGGAGAGGGTGGCGTCGATGGCGGCAAGCTCCGCCCGGAGCAGATCGTACTCCGCCTGGGCGGCCAGAAGCTCCACGGGCGCGTTGTACCGGTCGCTGCCGAGCTCCTCCAGGGCGTTTTCCGCGGCCGTCACGGCGTCCAGCGCGGCGAGGTACCCCTCGGAGGACAGGATCTCCGCGATGCGCGCGTCGTAGTCGATCTCGCTGCTTTCGCCGGACTCGCTTTCGCCGTCCTCGCCGGACTCGGTCTCGCCGCCCTCCTCGCCGGAATCGCCCTCGCCGCCCGCGTCGGGGAGGAGGGCGGCGGCGTCCCGGGCGGCCTCCAGGGCCGCGATCTCGGCGGCGTAGTCCGCGAGGTTCGCGTCCGCTGCGGAGAGGGCCTGCAGGCCGCTCTCCAGGGCGTCGGTCCGGCCGGAAAGCTCCGCCTCCCGGCCCTCCAGCTCCACGAGACGGTCCCGGATGGGGCGGAGGATGCCGAGGGTCGTTTCGAGCTGAGCGATGGTGCTGTTCAGGGAGACGAGCTGCTGCTGCAGCTCCATGCGCCCCTCCAGCGCGGCGACGGTCTGCTGGCTGATGGCGGCCTCCGCCGAGGCGGTCTGGCTGACGAGCTGGGAGCGTCCGCTCTCGAGCTGACCTTCCGCCTCGTCCAGAGCGGCGCGGGCCTCCTCCAGCTCGGCGCGGGTCTTTTCGAGGTCCGCCGCCGTGTCGTCGAGCTGGGCGTTGATGCTGTCCTCCAGGCGGGCGTTCACCGCGTCGATCTTGTTCTGGTCGATGACGACGTGCACCTGCCGGTCCACGGAGCCGATGGAGGTGATGCGGGCCACCCCGGTCACGCCCTCCAGCCGGGGCAGCAGGGTGTCGTTCACGAAGTCCGAAAGCTCCACGGCGTCCATGCCCTCCATGGAGACGGCGGCCACGGCTACGGGCAGGAGGGAGGGGTTGATCTTCAGCACGAAGGGCGTGCCCACGGCGTCGTCCCAGACGCCGGACAGGGAGAGGATGTTCTGCTGGATGTCCACGCCGATGGTGTCCATGTTGACGGAGTCCTCAAACTCCAGCATCAGCACGGAGACGTTCTCGCTGGAGGTGGAGGAGACGGACTTGATGTGCTCCAGGGTGGCCATGGCCTGCTCCAGGGGCTTCGTGACCTCCTCCTCGACGGTCTCGGGACTGGCGCCGGGATAGGTCGTCAGGATGACGACGTAGGGGAAGTCCATGTTCGGCAGGAGATCCGGCGTCATGCGTAAAAAGGCGACGACCCCGAGAATCACGACGGCGAGCGCCGCGACGAAGATCGTCAATGGTTTTTTTACGCTGTATCTAGGCATGAAGCGTTCTCCCTTGCAGTCCCCGGACGGGAAGAATAACAATAGAAACACACAAATCTGCAATTATATAGTATAACATACCGGCCCGTCGGACCATAGACCAACGGGCCGGTATTCACAAAAAGTTTATAACTCAGTTGATTTTGAGGCTCTCCCAGAGGGTGTTGATGTAGTCGAGGGTCTCGGCGTCGAGGTTGCGGTAGGCGCAGCGGTTGTAGAGCTCGCGGAAGTTTTCGATGCCGGGATAGAGGATGGCGATGGCCTCCTCGCCCATCTCCTCGAGATAGTCCTCGTTCTCATAGACGACGGAGTTCGGGGAGGCGTACCAGATGTACTCGGCGTTCGCGATGGCGGGCTCCTCGGAGAGCATGTAGTTTATGAAGATCTCCGCGAGCTCCTTGTTCTGGCAGCAGGAGGGGATGCACATGGCGTCGAAGAAGTAGTTGGTGTTCTCGGGGTAGTAGAACCGCAGGTCCACGCCCTCGGCCTGGGCGTCCAGCATGGTGAAGTAGTCGCCGGCGTAGTAGGCGCCGACCGCGGCCTCGCCGGATTCCATCATGTTGTAGATCTCGTCCATGACGTAGCTCTTCACGAGGGGGGCCTGGGTCTTGAGCTCGGCGAGAGCCTCGTCCCAGACGGCGCGGTCGGTGCTGTTCACGTCGAGGCCGAGCTTGTACTGGGCGGTGGCGAAGGCGTCGCGGGAGTTGTTGAACTGGAGGATGTTCCCGGCGTATTTCTCGTTCCACATCAGATCCCAGCCGCCGGCGTCCGTCTCGTCCACCATGGCGGCGTTGTAGATGACGCCCACCACGCCGTAGGTGTAGGGCACGGTGTACTGGTCGTCCGGGTCGTAGTACAGGCCGCGGTAGTCCTCGCCGATGAACTCATAGTTCGGGATGTTGGAGAAGTCCAGGGGCAGCAGCATGTTCTCCTGGATGAGGCGGGCGATCATGTAGTCCGAGGGGATGATGACGTCGTAGCTCACGGCGCCGGAGGCGAGCTTCGCGTACATATCCTCGTTGCTGGCGAAGGTGGTGTAGTTCACCCGGAGCTTGGTGCCGTAGGTCTCGGCGTACCATTCCTCGAAGGCCTTGATGGTGTCGAGGGAGCCCTCGGAGCCGTCGGAGATGTACTCGCCCCAGTTGTAGACGTTCAGGGTGAGGGTGTCCTTGGAGCCGCAGCCGGCGAGCAGGCACAGGCTGAGGGCCAGGGCGGCGAGGACAAGGATGGCGGTGAGCTTTTTCATGTGTGGTTCCTCCTGGTGCGCCGGATTTCTTTGCGGCGGGCGCGGGCCTTTTTCGTGGTCTCCGCGGCGTCGGCGTCGGCGAGATTGGATATGAGAAGCAGGGCGAGGATCACGAAGAAGATGATCGTCGCGAGAGCGTACATTTTGGGGGTGACGGTCTTTTTCGTCATGCTGTAGATGCGGATGGGCAGGGTGACGAAGCCGTTGCCCGCGGTGAAATAGCTGATGACGAAGTCGTCGAGGGAGAGGGTGAAGGCCATGATGAGGCCGGTCACGATGCCGGGCAGGATCTCGGGGATCTCCACCTTCAGAAAGGCCTTCAACGGGGTGCAGCCCAGGTCCATCGCGGCCTCAGGCAGGGAGGCGTCCATCTGCTGGAGCTTCGGCAGCACCTGCAGGATGACATAGGGCAGGCAGAAGGTGATGTGGGCGATGAGCATGGTGCCGAAGCTGAGGCTCGTGGCCGCGCCGAACAGGCGGCCGACGAAGACGAACATCAGCATGAGGGAGATGCCGGTGATGATGTCGGGGTTGATCATGGGGATGTTTGTGACGGTATCCATCATGGCCCGCAGGGCGCGGCTGCGCAGCTTCTGGATGCCCACGGCGGCGGCCGTGCCCATGACGGTGGAGATGAGGGAGGCGCTCACGGCAAGGATGAGGGTGTTCCGCACGGCGCCGAGGGTCTCGCTGTCCCGGAAGAGCTCCTCGTACCAGTGGAGGGAGAACCCGGAGAGGACGGAGAGGCTCTTGGCCTCGTTGAAGGAGAACACCAGCAAAATGGCGATGGGCGCGAAGAGGAAGACGAGGATGAGCGCGGTATAGAGCTTGGCGATCGGTTTCATGGTCGGCCTCCTCTCAGACGACGGTCCGCTTGTTCGCGGCCCGCTGCATCAGCGCCATCCCGGCGAGCAGGATCACCATCATGATGAAGGCGATGGCGGCGGCGAAATGCAGGTTGTTCGCGGTGTACTGGCTCTCAATGGCGTCGCCGATGAGGTAGAACTTGCCGTTGCCGAGCTTCTGGGAGATGTAGAAGGTGCTGATGGAGGGGATGAGGACCATGGTGACGCCGTTCAGGATGCCGGGCAGGCTCAGGGGCAGGGTGACCCGCCGGAGGACGCCTAGGGGGGAGCAGCCCAGGTCCCGCGCGGCCTCGAAGAGCTTCACATCCATCTTCGCCATGACGGAGTACAGCGGCAGGATCATGTAGGGGAAGTAGTCGTACACCATGCCGATGACGACGGCGGTCTCCGTGCCGATGATCTGGATGCGTCCCAGGCCAAGCAGGGAGAGGAAGTTGTTCAGGATGCCGGTGTCCTGCAGGATGGTCATCCAGGCGTAGGTGCGGATGAGGAAGTTCATCCACATGGGGATCATGATGAGGGTGATGATGACGCTCTGGGTCCGGGGGGACGCCTGGGCGATCAGGTAGGCGAAGGGATAGCCGAGGAGCAGGCAGATGACCGTGGAGATCACGGCGAGCTTCAGCGAGCGCCAGAAGATGAGCAGGTACGTCCGCACCTCCCGGACGGCGCCGGACTCGTCGGAGAGGGAGGAGGTGGCGGTGAAGAAGCGGACGATGTTGTCCGTGGTGAAGCGGAAGCTGTTGTCCGTGAAGGCGTAGTATGCCACGAAGATGAGCGGCACGACGATGAACAGGAGCGCCCACGCGCCGTAGGGCGCCAGCGTCAGCCGCTTGGTCAGACCGTCCCGCTTCATTCGTCCTCCTCCGCGTTCGAGAGCTCGTCGAGCTCGTTCGAGAAGGAGGAATAGTCCCCGAACATGCCGGAGTACTCGCTCTTTTTCATGACGTGGATGGCGTCGGGCTCAATGTAGAGGCCGATGTGCTCGTCCACGTCTACGAAGTCCGTGGTCTGGATCATCCACTTAAAGCCGCCGATGTCCACGATGACCTCGTAGTGCACGCCCATGAAGGTGACGGAGGTGACGACGCCCTGCAGCATCCCCTTCTCGGGGGCGACGATGTCCACGTCCTCGGGCCGGACGACCACGTCCACGGCCTCGTTCTTCCCGAAGCCGGTGTCGAGGCAGTCGAAGGTGTGGCCGGAAAAGCGGACGGAGAGATCCCGGAGCATCACGCCGTCAAGGATGTTCGATTCGCCGATGAAGTCCGCCACGAAGGCGTTTTTCGGCTCGTTGTAGACGTCCACGCTGGTGCCGATCTGCTGGATGCGGCCCTCGCTCATGACGACGATGGTGTCGGACATGGACAGGGCCTCCTCCTGGTCGTGGGTGACGAAGACGAAGGTGATGCCGGTGGCCTTCTGGATGCGCTTGAGCTCCTGCTGCATGTCCTTGCGGAGCTTGAGGTCCAGGGCGGCGAGGGGCTCGTCGAGCAGGAGCACCCGGGGATGGCTGACGAGGGCGCGGGCGATGGCAACGCGCTGCTGCTGACCGCCGGAGAGCCGGGTCACGTTCCGGCGCTCGAAGCCCTTGAGCGCCACCATCTCCAGCATCTCCCCGACGCGCTTTTCGATCTCGTCCTTCGGGACCTTCTGCTCCCGCAGGGGGAAGGCCACGTTCTCAAAGACGTTCAGATGGGGGAAGAGGGCGTACCGCTGGAAGACGGTGTTGACGTGGCGCTTGTGGGGCGGGACGTCGTTGATGCGCTCGCCCAGAAAGACCACGTCCCCGGAATCCGGGGTCTCGAAGCCGCCGATGAGGCGCAGCGTGGTGGTCTTGCCGCAGCCGGAGGGGCCGAGCAGGGTGAGAAATTCGTTGTCGTAGATGTCGAGGCTGATGTCGTCGAGCACCACCTCGCCGTCGTAGGATTTCGTGATGTTTTTCAGTTCGATGATCTTTTTCACCGGCACTCCCCCCAAAAAACGAAAAAAAGCAGAGTATGCGCGGCATACTCTGCTTGCGTATCGTCCGGCCGCCGCGCCCGTTCCCGGCGCGGGGGTCTCGCTTGGCTTTTCAAGAGTCTATATAGCAAAGATCACTTTTACTACTCTTATTGACCATTTCACAAGTTAGCATGCCATAGGCACTGGTTATAAAGTAACCAACTTTAATGAAACTGAGCTTTTGTATTTCTTCGGCGATCCCTGGATCGGGGAAGAAATACCGCCATGTTTTGCGGTTGCCCCGTCAGGGGCGAGCAAAACGGCGTAAGCATTTTTTTGATGCGGCTTTCGGACGCATCAAAAATAATCAATAAGGCAACAGAAGCTGCCACCGCGTTCCGCGGGAAATCGGCATTCGACCCGGCTGTCCGTCTGGCCTTGGCCGCGCAGAGGCTCTGAGCGGCGGTCGCATCTTGCTTTGGAAAGACTCGTTCGGCATAGATTTTTCCAATTGAGACGGGCACATCATACCAATTTAATAAGCCATTGTCAATAGAAAAATCGAATGTTGATGGATTATGGCCCGGGAAAACCCGCTTCGGGGAAGTACCGGCGCACGAAGGGGACGTCCTTCACCGTGAAGGTCTGCCCGGCGAGGCGGTCCAGCGGTCCCGCGGGGGTGACGAAGGAGAAGGTGAGCTTATAGCTCCAGAGGAGTTGTCTGTCCTCGCCGCGGGTCCGGTTCACCCGTTCCACGCCGTATTTCCCGTCCCCCAGCAGCGGGTGCCCGGCGTGGGCCATCTGCACGCGGATCTGGTGGGTCCGGCCGGTGTGCAGGCGGCATTCCACGAGGGAGAGCCCGTCCCGGGAGGTCAGGACGGTGTAGTCCGTTATGGCGATGCTCGCGCCGGGCTCGGAGCGGGGCTTCACGTAGACCTGGTTTTTCGCGGCGTCCTTGAACAGCCAGTTTTCGAGGCGCCCCTCCCGGGGCTCCGGGGTCCCCAGGCAGACGCAGAGATAGCTCTTGTCGATCTCCCGGGTGCGGATCTTCTCGTCCAGCACGCGCAGGGCCCCGGCGTTTTTCGCCGCGATGACGATGCCGCCGGTGCCCCGGTCGATGCGATTGCACAGCGCCGGCGCGAAGCTGTTCTCCGCCGCCGGGTCCCACTGGCCCGCCTGGTAGACATGGGCCTGGATCTGGGCGATGAGGGAGCGCCCGTCCCAGCCGGAGGCGGCGTGGCACAGGACCCCGGGCCGCTTGTTCACGAGGAGGAGATCGGCGTCCTCGTAGACGATGTCGAGCTGGGGACGCAGGGAGGCGAGCCAGTCGTTCCCCTTCGGCTTTGCGGCCTCGAAGAATTCGTCCGGGACATACAGGCGCACGGCGTCCCCTTCCCGGAGCCGCGCGTCGGGCTTGGCCCAGTGTCCGTTTATCTTGATGTCCTTCGTGCGGAAGTACCGCTGCAGAAGGCTCGACGGCAGGCGCGGCGCGCATTTGGCGGCAAAGCGGTCGAGCCGCTGGCCTGCGTCGTTTCGTGTTACGATGAACTCTTTCATGGTCCGATGGTAACACAAAAAATTTCGGTTGACAACCGGCATTTCATAATTTATAATACTACGGCGACTGTATGAGGTTATCGCTATGATTCTTGACCTGCATGAGATCATTGAGGTGCCGGGCGGGCAAGTCCCGTTTCGGTGCGAGCTCGACCGTGAGCGGCTGGTTTTTCCGGCGCTGGTTTCTTTTTCCGGCCCGGTGACCGCCGAGGGCACGGTGCGGAACAACGCGGGCATCCTGACGCTCGACGCCGTTGTGGAAGCGGACATGACCGTCCGCTGCGATCGATGCGGCGCGGACTTTGCCCGGACGCTCTCCACCCCCGTCACGGCGACGCTGAAGGCCGATCCCGACGAGGAGGATTACGCCGACCTGTTCCCCCTGGACGGGGACTGCGCGGACGTGACCGACATCCTCGAGACCTGCTTCATCCTGAGCATGGACCAGAAGTTCCTCTGCTCGGAGGACTGCAAGGGCCTCTGCGACCAATGCGGCAAGAACCTGAACGACGGCCCCTGCGGCTGCGGACGATCCATAGATCCACGAATGGCTGTGCTCTCACAGCTGCTGGATGATATACAGGAGGTGTGACAGATGGCTGTCCCTAAGAGAAAGGTATCCCACGCGCGGAAGAGCAAGCGGCGTTCCAGCGTTTGGAAGCTCGGCGTGCCCGCGCTCGTTGCCTGCCCCAACTGCGGCGAGTATGTGAAGCCCCACCATGCCTGCCCTGCCTGCGGTCAGTACAATGGCCGTGAGGTCATCGCGGTGGAGGCGGAGTAAGACCATACTCCCCCAAAAGAAGCGTTTTCGGGACGGCGTCAGCCGTCCCTAGAATGCTATTACCCGATTTTTGAATGGAAGGAGGGAGCGCCATGCGCAGACCCCTTGTTGCCATCGTGGGACGCCCGAACGTGGGCAAGTCCCACCTCTTCAACCGCCTTGCCGGACGCCGTCTCTCCATCGTGGAGGACACCCCCGGCGTCACGCGGGACCGGCTGTACGCCGAGTGCGAGTGGCTCGGCCGAAAGTTCGACATCGTCGATACCGGCGGCATCGAGCCGAACACCGACAACGAGATCCTGCTCTTCATGCGGGAGCAGGCGATGCTCGCCATCGACGCCGCGGACGTCATCGTCCTTGTCACGGAGATCGGCACCGGCGTCACCGCCGCCGACCTGGACGTGGCGGGCATGCTCCAGCGCTGCGGCAAGCCCGTGGTCCTCGTGGTGAACAAGATGGACAGCATCGGCCCGAACGACCCGGGGATCTACGAATTCTATAACCTCGGACTCGGCGACCCTATCGCCGTCTCCGCTGTCCACGGCCACGGTACCGGCGACCTGCTGGACGCCTGCGTGGCCCATTTCCCGCCCGCGGATGAGGACGAGGAGGAGGACGACCGCATCAAGGTCGCCGTCATCGGCAAGCCCAACGTCGGCAAGTCCTCGCTCATCAACCACATCCTGGGCGAGAAGCGCGTCATCGTGGCGGATATGCCCGGCACCACCCGCGACGCGGTGGACACCCCCGTGGAGAACGAATACGGCCGGTATCTCTTCATCGACACCGCCGGCATCCGCCGCAAATCCCGGGTGAACGAGCGCGTGGAGAAGTTCTCCGTCATGCGCGCCCAGCTCGCCATCGAGCGCAGCGACGTCTGCCTCATCATGCTGGACGCCCGGGAGGGCGTCACCGAGCAGGACACCAAGATCGCGGGCCTCGCCCACGAGGCGGGGAAGGCCAGCATCGTCGTCGTGAACAAGTGGGACCTCGTGGACAAGGACACCCACACGATGGACCGGATGCGGAAGGACATCCAGCGGGACCTGAGCTTCATGCCCTACGCCCCGATCCTCTTCATCTCCTGCTTGACGGGCCAGCGCACCGGGCGTATATTTGAGCTGGTGAACTTTGTGAACGAGCAGGCCAGCATGCGGATCACCACCGGCATGCTCAACAACTGCCTCGCGGACGCCCAGGCCCGGCAGCAGCCCCCCACGGACAAGGGCCGCCGCCTGAAGGTCTACTACATGACCCAGACCGGCGTGAAGCCGCCCCATTTCGTCATCTTCTGCAACAGCAAGGAGCTGTTCCATTTTTCCTACCAGCGCTACATCGAAAACCGCATCCGCGCGACCTTCGGCCTCGAGGGCACGCCGATCACGATCTCCATCCGTCAGAAGGG
>CAJOIG010000011.1 GCA_905234575.1 uncultured Oscillospiraceae bacterium | reverse complement strand
TGGTGGGGGAAGGTGGATTCGAACCACCGAAGGCATTGCCAGCAGATTTACAGTCTGTCCCCTTTGGCCACTCGGGAATTCCCCCATATTCGGTTGTGCTTTGCGGTGGAGCTGGTAGACGGACTCGAACCCCCGACCTGCTGATTACAAATCAGCTGCTCTACCGACTGAGCTATACCAGCGAATCTTGCCAGCCGAGTAATCATAGCAGAGTTTCCGTGGTTTGTCAACCCTTTTTTCGCGGATCGTTCGTGAAAAGGTTGTCATATTCAGCCCTTTTTTTTTGTATAAATATGTGATACAATCATATGCTGAGCGCGGTTTCGCGCAAAATACGACAACAGACATGATTGACAGAGGATGATGACCCATGCCCAACCCCTACAAGACCCGGGAAGGCGGCGCGACCGTCACGGTGTTCGTGCCCTACGACTGCCGCAACAACTGCCCCTTCTGCATCAACAAGCAGGAATACGCGGATATGTCCGGCTTCAGCCTGGAGAAGATCTGCGCGAGCATCGAGCGCCTTGACCGCATCACCCCCCGGTGCGACTTCGTCTTCACCGGCGGTGAGCCGATGGCGAATCTCGACGCGCTCCAGATCATGCTCGACAAGATCCCCACGACCCACCGCGTCTTCATAAACACCACGCTGCCGGTGTTCGAGGATCAGTCCGAGGAGGATGTGATCGCGTTCTTTGAGCATAATAAGGACAAGATCACCTGCGTGAACATCTCCCGGCACATGCAGAAGTACGTCCAGGAATCCCCGGACGAGCTGATCGCCCGGCTGCCGGTGCCCCGGCGGGTGAACTGCGTGCTGTACAAAAAATACCCCGCCGAGCAGCTCCCGGCCTTCGTGGAGCGCTGGAAGGGCAAGGGCGTCTCCATCCAGTTCCGCTACGACTACACGGACACCACGCCCGAGAACCTCTACCGCACCGAGGACGACCACATCCTCCACGACCTGAAGCGCTTCTTCACCTACCGCGGGCTGGACGGCTGCCGCATGCGGAACGGCTACCACTTCGAGCACGACGGCCTGGAGATCACCTACCACCGCACGCTGCCCTACTCCACCATCGTGGAGACGGACGAGAACGGCGTGACCTACGACATCCTCTACGACGTCCTCATCAAGCAGAACGGGGACATCCACTCCGACTGGACCGGCGTGATGATGGACGTGGACGCCTACGAAAAGGTCGTTTTTGAGCCCAACGACCAGAAATGGATCGAGACATGCTGACCATCGAGAACCTCACCTATACCGCCTCCGATCCGGACGGGGAAAAGACCATCCTGCGGGACCTCTCCCTGACGCTGGAGGACAAGAAATTCTACATCATCACCGGCCCGAACGGCGGCGGAAAAACGACGCTCGCAAAGCTCATCATGGGCCTTGAGAAGCCGACCAGCGGCCGCATCCTCTGGAACGGGGAGGACATCACGGACCTCTCCGTCACGGAGCGGGCGAAGCTCGGCGTGAGCTACGGCTTCCAGCAGCCTCCCCGCTTCAAGGGCATGACGGTGTACGATCTACTGAAGATCGCTTCGGGACGGGACATGACCCGCATCGAGTGCTGCGACTACCTCACCCGCGTCGGCCTCTGCGCCCGGGACTATGTGGACCGGGACATGGACGTCAGCCTCTCCGGCGGCGAGGCCAAGCGCATCGAGATCGCGACGATCCTCGCCCGGCAGAGCGCGCTCATGATTTTCGACGAGCCCGAGGCCGGCATCGACCTGTGGAGCTTCTCCCGCCTGACGGACACCTTCGGGGCCATCCGGGAGGGACGGCAGGCGACCCTCGTCGTCATCTCCCACCAGGAGCGCCTCATCGCCCTGGCGGACGAGATCCTTCTCGTGGACGGCGGCGCCGTCGCCGCCCGGGGCACGCCGGAGGAGATCTTCCCCCGCATCCTCGGCGGCACCACGAAGATCTGCGAGAGACTGGAGGGCGAGTCATGCTGAACGAGACCGTGCGAAACGTCCTCGACAAAATCGCGGACACCCATGAGTTCCCCGCCGATACCGCGCTGAACATCCGCGTGGACGGCCAGAAGGCCGAGCGGCGCAACACCCCGAAGATCCAGATCAACCCCAAGTCCGATAAGGACGGCATCGACATCGTCATCGCTCCCGGCACGAAGCACGGCAGCGTCCACATCCCCGTGGTGCTCACGAAGTCCGGCTTCAAGGACAAGGTCTACAACGACTTCTACGTCGGCGAGGGCGCGGAGGTCGAGATCGTCGCGGGCTGCGGCATCAACAACTGCGGCTGCGACGACTCCCAGCACGACGGCATCCACACCTTCCACATCGGCAAAAACGCCCATGTGGTCTACAAGGAAAAGCACTACGGCGAGGGAACCGGCACCGGCAAGCGCGTTTTGAACCCCGTCACGGAGATCTACCTCGACGAGGGCGCCTCCATCACCCTCGACACCTCCCAGATCAAGGGCGTGGACGACACGAAGCGCTACACCCGCGTGGAGGCCGCCGCCGGCGCGGAGGTCCTGGTGCAGGAAAAGCTCTACACCCACGGAGACCAGACCGCCGTCTCGGAGATGGACATCTTCCTCAACGGCGCGGACGCCAAGGCCCGGGTCGTCAGCCGCTCCGTCGCGGCCGACCGCTCGCACCAGACCTTCTATCCCCGGGTCACCGGCAACGCCGCCTGCTTCGGGCACGTCGCCTGCGACACCATCATCCTGGGGGAGGCGAAGGCCCGGTCCATCCCGGAGATCACCTGCAACGACGTGGACGCGAGCCTGGTCCACGAGGCCGCCATCGGCCGCATCGCCGGCGACCAGATCCTGAAGCTCCTCACCCTCGGCCTGACCGGGGAGGAGGCCGAGGAGAAGATCCTCGAGGGCTTCCTTCGCTGAATATCGACCCACCTACGGGAGCGCCGCGGCGCTCCCTTTTTTCTGTGTGGGTTTTCTTCCGTTGGTGTCAGTTTTTTGTCAATTATGTGAGATTTCTTCTTGACCTTTGCGGAGAGGATGACTATAATATAAATATGCTAAAAGGGCAGATGTGCGATTCACCGATCGGCATACCGGCTCAATTCAAGAACGGGAGTGCGTACAACATGTACAAGAAGAACTTTGATTTTGTGGTCGATAAGGCCAGGCAGGTAAAGAAGCCCATCCGCGTGGCCATCGCCGGCGCGGACTCGGAGAACATCCTCCTCGGCGCCTTCCGGGCGGAGGCCGCGGGGTTTGCGGAGCTCATCCTCGTGGGCGACACGGACAAGATCACCGAGATGCTCAAGAACCTCGGCCTCATCAGCCGGAAATATACCATCGTGGACGAGAAGGACTACCTCAAGGTCGTCCAGACCTCCATCGACCTCATCAAGGCCGGCAAGGCGGACGTCCTCATGCGCGGCAACACCCAGACCCGCGACTTCCTGCTCCCCATCCTGGACAAGGAGAACAACCTCCTCCGCAAGGACCGTCTCCTCACCCAGATCACTATGCTGAAGATGCCGGATTACGAGCGCGTGCTCGCCATCTCCGACGTCACCATCATCCCCGAGCCGGACATCAACCAGCGCAAGCAGATCATCCGCAACATGGTCGGCACCTTCAAGGCCCTGGGCTATGAGCACCCCAACATCGCCCTGCTCTCCCTGGTGGAGAAGCCCACCTTCCACATGGTGGACACCGTCGAGGCCCAGACCATCGTCCACGACCATCACGAGAAGCCCATCGCGGACTGCGAGCTCGTCGGCCCCATCGCCTACGACCTCATCATCAGCAAGGAGGCCGCCCGGCTGAAGGGCTATGACTGCCCCCTCTGCGGCGAGTTCGACGGCATCGTCACCTCCAGCCTTCTGGCCGGCAACATGCTCGTGAAGGTCCTGCAGATGCACGGCCACGCCTCGAGCTGCGGCGTCATCGTCGGCGCGAACATCCCCATCGCCATCACCTCCCGCTCCGACTCCGAGGAGCAGGCGTACCTCTCCCTGGCCGTCTGCGCCGCCCTGCCCGAGCAGGAGATCGAGTGAGAAAAATCGAAAATCCACCTGCGAAGCCGTCCGGATCGGACGGCTTCGTTTTTTTCGGACGGAAACCGTCGTACAGGCTCAGGGTGCCGTCGGCTCCAGGAGCCACAGGAAGCCGTAGCCCGGCAGGGTGATGTTATCGTCAGTGCAGACCGTCCCGGTGAGGAGGTCCCTTCCGCCGGGAGCGGGGTTCGGGGTGGTCTTCGGCTCCTCCGAGAAGTTGAACAGGGTCGTGAGGGAGGCGCCGCCATAGGTCCGGCGCAGGCCGAGGAGGGCGAGGTCCGCGGTGTCGATGGGGATCATGTCCGCGTCGGCGCGGAAGACCTCGTTTTCGGCCCGCAGGGTCTCCAGGGCGCGGAGCGCGCCGAAGATGCGCCCCTCCACGGTCGCGGGGTCATGCCGGTGCTTCGCCCGGTCCCAGCGGAAGCGGCCCCGGTGGACGTAGCGGCTGTCCTCGCTCTTTTCGGGGTCGTCGTGGTAGGAGTAGTCGTTGCGCTGACCGATCTCGTCCCCGCTGTAGAGGACGGGGATGCCGCTCTGGGTGAGCATCCAGGCGTGGAGCATCACGTCGCAGGCGATGGCTCGGTCCGTTTCCGCCGGCGTGGAGGCGGCCTCGAGGCCGACCAGGGAGGCTGTGGTGCCGCACATCCGGGCGTCCCCCAGCCGGGGGTCGTCGTTGTAGAGCTCGCCCCGTGCCCAGCTCCCGGGCCATGCGCCGGAGAACCAGTCGTTCAGGTATTTCTTGTGCGGTACCTCCCCCTGGGTGAGGTTCGCCCAAAGCCAGGGATAGTCCAGGCCCCAGCCGATGTCGTCGTGGCAGCGGAGGTAGTTCTGGAAGGTGCAGCTCCGGGGCAGTCCCGCGAGCTGCTCGACCTGCCGCCGCAGCAGCCGCGCGTCCCGGGTGGCTACAGTGTGCCAGGTGGTGCACATGGTGGTGGCGTTGTAGAGAACGTCGCACTCCGGGCGCTCCGGCGTGCCGAAGTAGGGCGCGAGCTTCTCGGGCTCCATGACCACCTCCCCGAGAAGCAGCACCGCCGGGCAGACGATCTGGCAGGCCAGATGCAGCATCCGGGAGAGGACGTGGACCTGGGGCCGGTTGCGGCAGTCGGTGCCGAGCTCCTTCCAGATGTAGGGGATGGCGTCGAGGCGGATCACGTCCACGCCCCGGTTCGCGAGGAAGAGGAGGTTCTCCGTCATGTCGTTGAAGACCATGGGATTCGCGTAGTTGAGGTCCCACTGGTAGGGATGGAAGAAGGTCATGACGACCTTGCCGCAATCCTCGAGCCAGGTGAAGTTCCCCGGCGCGGTGGTGGGGAAGACCTGGGGGACGGTCTGCTCATAGAGGTTCGGGATCTCCCAGTCGTCGTAGAAGAAGTACTTGCTCTGCGCCCAGGGATCGCCGGCGCGGGCGGCCTTGGCCCAGGGGTGGTCCTCGCTCGTGTGATTCATGACGAAGTCGAGACAGAGGCAGATGCCCCGGCGGCGCAGGGCGTCCGCCAGCGCCTCCAGGTCGTCCATGGTGCCGAGCTCCGGCTGCACGGTGCGGAAATCCGCCACGGCATAGCCGCCGTCGCTCTTTCCCTTCACGGTCTGCAGCAGGGGCATGAGGTGCAGGTAGTTCACGCCGCATTCGGTCAGATACGGCAGCTTTTTCCGCACACCGCGCAAGTCTCCCGCGAAGGCGTCCGTATAGAGCATCATCCCGAGGAGCCGGTTCGAGCGATACCAGCCGGGATCGGCCAGGCGGCGCTTGTCCAGCTCCCGCAGGGCGGCTTTGCGCTCGCTCCAGCTCCGGCGCAGCATGCCGAGGAAGTAATCGAAGGCGTTTTCATCGTGATAGAGCCCGAGAAAGAGCTCCCGCAGCTCGCCGATATGCTCCGCGAGCCGCCGTTCCATTGCGTTTTTCATGGTTCCTGGTTCCTGTCATCATCGGCGGAGGCGTCTCCGCCGGGGTTATCGAGCTTCGCAAAGACCCCGCGCAGAAGCAGGGCGCTGACATAGCACGGCAGCGAAAGGCCGAACAAAAACAGCAGCGGCACGCCGATCCGCACGAACCGGAGGGATACGGCCCACAGGAGGACCGCGCCGGCGGTCATGGCGGCGGTGCGGGGGAAGAACCCCACGGCGAGCAGGGCGGCGTTTTTGAGGGTCGCGCCGAGGCTGTTCTCGTAGCGGGACAGCAGCGCGAACACGTACTGGGAGAAGGCCAGCAGCAGCACGGCGGCGGCGGGGACGACGTGGCGCAGGGGGGAGGCGTGCGTCAGCGCGCCGCGGCCGGCGAGGGCGAGGGCGGCCGCCGCCGCGAGCAGCAGCAGCCAGAAGATCGTGCCCTGCCGGAAATTGCCCGCAAAGGAGCGAAAAAACGGTCGGACGATCCGGCCGTCCTCCCCGCGGACCAGGTGGATGACGCGGTCGTACAGCGCGGTGACGGCCGCGCCCGCGGTCACGACGGGCAGACAGCAGAGCAGGGTGAGCAGATTGAGGACCACGAGGTCCGCCGCGGCGGAGAGGGTCCGCGCGAAGGGACCGTCCATATCGAAAATGCGCTTCATGCCGCGGCCTCCCTTCGGCTCCGGCGTCTCGGTCCCGCGCCGGAAATGAAAAGTTTCACGATCCGTCTCTTCAAGGTATCATAGACCGGGATGTCTGTCAACGCCGAACCGCGCCGTTCCCGTCCGGACCGGTTCCCAGGACCCGCCTCCGACGGACGCGGGTTTTCAAGGTTTTTACAAAAATCGCCGCGTCCGGCATTTTTGCGTCTTGCTTTACGGGGCGTTCCATTATATAATACACATGTGAAAAAATAGGCGAGTGTCCCCATGCGGGGGAGGCGCGCCGAAATAATAAGGAGGCAACGACTTATGGGACTCATTAAAGCTGTGTTGGGCGCCGCCGGCGGCGTCATGGCCGACCAGTGGAAGGAATACTTTTATTGTGAAGCGCTCCCCGCGGACGTCATCGCCGTCAAGGGCAAGAAGCGCACGACCGGCCGCGGCACGAACAACGGCTCCGACAACATCATCTCGAACGGCTCCGTCATCGCCGTGGCGGACGGCCAGTGCATGATCATCGTGGACCAGGGCAAGGTGGTGGACATCTGCGCCGAGCCGGGCGAGTACACCTACGACCTCTCGAGCGAACCCTCCCTGTTCTACGGCAGCCTCTCCCAGACCATCCCCGCCGTCTTCCAGCAGATCGGCAAGCGCTTCACCTTCGGCGGCGAGGCCCCGAAGGACCAGCGCATCTACTACTTCAACACCAAGGAGCTCGTCGGCAACAAGTACGGCACGCCCTCCCCGGTGCCCTTCCGCGTGGTGGACCAGAACATCGGCCTCGACGTGGACATCTCCATCCGCTGCTTCGGCGAGTACAGCTATCGCGTGACGAACCCCATCCTGTTCTACACGAACGTCTGCGGTAACGTCTCCGAGGCCTATAAGCGCGACCAGATCGACGGCCAGCTCAAGAGCGAGCTGCTCACCGCGCTCCAGCCCGCCTTCGCGAAGATCTCCGAAATGGGCATCCGCTATTCCGCCCTGCCCGGCCACACCACCGAGCTGGCCGACGCGCTGAACGAGGTCCTCTCCAAGAAGTGGGGCGAGCTCCGCGGCGTCGAGATCGTCGCCTTCGGCGTCTCCAGCGTGAAGGCGTCCGAGGAGGACGAGCAGATGATCAAGGATCTGCAGAAGTCCGCCGTCATGCGCAACCCCAACATGGCCGCCGCCACCCTCGTCGGCGCCCAGGCCGACGCCATGCGCGCCGCCGCCTCCAACACCAACGCCGGCCCCGCCATGGCCTTCATGGGCATGAACATGGCCCAGGGCGCGGGCGGCATGAACGCCCAGCAGCTCTTCCAGATGGGCGCCCAGCAGCAGCCGGCCGCCGCTCCCGCCGCCGCTCCCGCGGGCTGGACCTGCTCCTGCGGCAAGACCGGCAACACCGGCAAGTTCTGCGCGGAGTGCGGCGCCCCCAAGCCTGCCGCTCCCGCGGGGTGGACCTGCTCCTGCGGCGCGGTGAACACCGGCAAGTTCTGCTCCGAGTGCGGCGCGCCCAAGCCCGCCGACAACGGCCCCTGGACCTGCCCCTCCTGCGGCCACAGCGGCAACACCGGCAAGTTCTGCGCGGAGTGCGGCTCTCCCCGGCCCTGAGCCGGACGGCATGCCTGATACATAAGGAGGAACCGACTTATGGGACTGTTCGATAAGAAATTCTGCGACATCTGCGGCAACAAGATCGGTCTTTTGGGCAATCGCAAGCTGGAGGACGGCAACCTCTGCAAGGACTGCGCCTCCAAGCTCTCCCCCTGGTTCTCGGACCGCCGCCGCTCCACCGTGGCGGACATCAAGGCCCAGCTCGCGGACCGCGAGGCCAACCAGGCCAAAGTCGCGGCCTTCAACGCCACCCGCACCCTGGGCGAAAACTACATCGTCTACCTCGACGAGGACGCGAAGAAGTTCATCGTCAGCACCTCCTCGAACTTCCGCAACGGCAACCCCGACGTCCTGGACTTTTCCCAGGTCACGGGCTGCGACCTCGAGATCGACGAGGACCGGACCGAGATCTACCACCAGGACGCCGAGGGACACAACGTCAGCTACAATCCCCCGCGCTACGACTACAGCTACAACTTCAACGTCCATCTCCGCGTGAACCACCCCTGGTTCGACGAGATGACCTTCCGGCTGAACCGGAGCGCCGTGCGCATCCCCTACGGCTCCCAGATGCCCGCCGGCCGGCCGATGAGCCCCGGCGTGCGTCCGCCGATGCAGGCGGGCCGTCCCGCCTCCCGCCCGATCCAGGTGAATTTCAGCTTCGGCGGCGGCTCCCAGGGCTTCGATCCCTCGACGAACGTGGACTATCAGCGCTACGTCGCCATGGGCAACGAGCTCAAAGAGGTCCTCATGCAGATCCGGCAGGAGGTCCGCGACAACATCGCCGCCGCGAACGCCCCGAAGATGGCGGTCACCTGCCCCTACTGCGGCGCGAGCACCATCCCCGACCTGAGCGGCTGCTGCGAGTACTGCGGCGGCGCTGTGAACGGCTGATCCGTTCCCCGGCCGGACGCCGGTCCCGGCGTCCGGCGGGAACGCTCAACATTATTTTTGGAGGACAATCAAAATGAAAAAGATTCTTTGCGCGATCCTGGCGGTCGCCATGCTGCTGGCCCTCGGCGCCTGCGGCAGCAAGAAGGCGACCTATGAGGATGCCGGCTGGTACGACATCTTCTCCCTGGACGACGGCGAGACCACGCTGACCAGCGCCGATCTTGCGGGCATGGACTGGGCGATCTCCCTGCAGCTCAATGACGGCGGCACCGGCGTCCTCGATATGGACGACGGCGACGTCACCGACCTCACCTGGCAGGACGGCTCCATCACCGTGGACGGCGATACGGTCGAGTATGTCCTGGCCGGCGGCATGCTGACGCTGGACCTGAGCGACAGCGACGGCACCCTCATCATGATCTTCAAGAAGGGCGCCGCTCCCGCGGAGGAGAGCTCTGCCGGCGGCGGACTGACCAGCCGCTTCAAGAACGCGGCGGCGGGCGCTGCGGCGTCCGGCGGCATGACCGGCACCTATAAGCTCGTCGGCATGCAGGCCGGCGAGGAGATCACCTCCCGCGAGGACATCGAAGCCCTGGAGGCGCTGGATATGACCGTCCGCCTTTATCTGAACGAGGACGGCACCGGCATCCTGAACATGTACGGCGATGAAATGGCCGTCACCTGGAGCGACGACGCCATGACCCTGGACGGCGGTCCTCTCAACTTCTCCCAGGACGGCAGCACCCTGGTCCTGTCCCTGGAGGACGAGTCCCTGACCTTTGAGAAGATCAGCGACACCGTGGACATGGAAGCCCCTGCGGCGGAGCCCGCCGCCGAGGAGCCCCCTGCCGAGGAGCCCCCTGCCGAGGAGCCTGCGCCTGCCGCGGCCGGCTTTGAGCCCGTGACCGGCACCCTCGGCAGTGATGGCGAGTACACCGTCACCATCCTCGGCGCGGAGTATTTCACCGATTCCGACGACAAGGATGCCGTTCGCTTCTACTATGACTTCACGAACAACTCCGGCGAGGCCACCTCGGCCTGGTCCCCGCTCTACTACGCTGCGGAGGAGGACGGCTATGAGCTCGTGACCACCTACGCCTGGTCCGAGGACGATGTGGACGAGTATGGCAACGACGATCTCCGTATCCAGCCGGGCATCACCATCCGCTGCATCAAGGAGTACTCCTTCAAGCCCGACGGCGGCGCGATGACCTTCACCCTCTCCGACTGGGACGACAACGAGGTCACGGCGACCTTCGATCCGGCGGCCCTGCCCGGCCGTCCCGACGCCCTGCCCATCGCGCCCATCGCCGACCCGCAGTTCTTCCTGAACTATGAGGCCTCCGGCAGCGCGGAGGAATACTCCGTGGCCATCACGGGCGCCGAGGTCGCCGAGGGCGATTCCTGGTATTCCGACGAGTACACCGAGGTCATCCGCGCGTTCTTCGACTTTACGAACAACGGCTCCGAGGCCACGAGCTGCTGGTGGGCCACGAACGTTACGGCCTATCAGGACGGCGTTGAGCTGGAGACCGGCTATCCCGAGGAGGACGCGGATTCCGACGACGCCTTCGAGACGGACATCGAACCCGGCGAGAGCATCTCCTGCTCGAAGTGCTGGGCCCTGCGCTCCGACAGCCCGGTGGAGGTCGTGTTCTCGACCTGGGACGGCGTGATCTGCGCCGGCACGTTCTACTTCGAATAATACCGCACCACTCCTGCGGACCGCGGTCACCGCGGTCCGCCATTTTTTCAAGGAGAACCGACATGGCTGACCAAATCACCAACTACCAATGCCCGACCTGTACGGGCCCGCTGCATTTCTCCTCCGCCACGGGACGGCTGGAGTGCGATTACTGCGGCTCCTCCTTCGAGCCGGCGGAGATCGAGGCCCTGTACGCCGAGAAAACCGAGGCCGCCCAGGCGGCCGCGAACGAGGCGGACCGGAAGCGGGCCGAGAAGAAGGCGAAGCAGCAGGCGGCCCAGGCCCAGGCGGCGGAGGAGGGCGCGTGGGATACCTCCGCCGCGGGCAGCGACTGGGGCGACGATCTCGGCAGTATGCGGGCGTACAACTGCCCGTCCTGCGGCGCGGAGCTGATCTGCGAGGAGACCACCGCCGCCACGAGCTGCCCCTACTGCGGCAACCCCACCATCGTGCCCGGAAAGCTCGGCGGCGTGCTGAAGCCGGACTACGTCATCCCCTTCAAGCTCGATAAGGACGCGGCCGTCGCCGCCCTCAAAAAGCACTACGGCCGCAAGCCCTTCCTGCCGAAGGCGTTCTCCGCCCAGAACCACATCGAGGAGATCCGCGGCATCTATGTCCCGTTTTGGCTGTTCGACGCCCGGGCGGACGGCGACGCCACCTTCCACGGCACCCGCTCCCACACCCGCCGGGAAGGGGATTATGAGGTCACCACCACCGAGCATTACAACATCTACCGCTCGGGCGCCGCCTCCTTCGAGCGCATCCCGGTGGACGGCTCCACCAAGATGCCGGACGACCACATGGACAGCATCGAGCCCTTCGACTATTCGGAGATGAAGGAGTTCTCTCTGGCGTATCTGCCGGGGTATCTCGCGGACAAATACGACGTCTCCGCCGGGGAGAGCGCGGAGCGGGCCGACCGGCGCTGCCGCTCCTCGATGGAGGACATCCTCCGGGACGACGTGCACGGGTACGCCACCGTCACGAAGACGGGTTCGAACATCCGCCTGCGGCGCGGCGCCGTGAAGTACGCGCTGCTGCCCGTGTGGATCCTGAACACGAAATGGAACGGCGGGGACTATCTCTTCGCCATGAACGGCCAGACCGGCAAGCTCGTGGGCGACCTGCCGGTGTCCAAGGGCAAGTATTTCGCGGCCTTTGCCGCCATCCTGGCGGCGGTGGCGGCGCTGCTGCTCTTCACGGGCATCGGCGCGGCCATCGGCGAGATCTTCGCCGCGATCTTTGACTGAGAGGGGGGACGGCCATGAAAACCATCACGCGCATCCTGGCGGTCCTGCTTCTGACCGCCGCGGTCCTCACCGGCTCGGCCCTGGCCGACGGCGCGGACGCCGTCTATGACTGGGACGACATCCTCACGGATTCCGAGGAGGCGATCCTCGCGAGCGCCGCGGAGGGCGTCGCGGAGAAATACGACGTCGGCGTCTATATCGCGGTCCTGCCGGACATGGAGGACTACGGGTTTTACAGCATCGAGGAATGCGCCGAGGCCTTCTATTCCGATATGGAACTCGGCGTCGGCGCGGAGAAGACCGGCATCCTGCTCATCCTCAGCATGGCGGAGCGGGACTATGACCTCTGCGCCTACGGCTCCTATGCCCACTATGCCTTCACGGACTACGGCAAGACCACCATCAGCGACGAGTTCCTGGATGATTTCCGCGGAAACGACTGGTACGGCGGGTTCATGGACTACATCGCCCAGACGGAGGAGCTGCTGGCCCAGGCAAAGGACGGCGCGCCCGTGGACGTGCCGCCCCGGGAGAAGTTTACTCCGGCGGGGATCCTGGCGTCCCTGGTGATCGGGGCCCTGGTCGCCTGGGTCGTCTGCGGCATTCTGAAGGGCAAGATGAAGACCGCCCGCGCCGCCGTGGACGCGGACAGCTACGTCCGGCCCGGCGGAGCCCAGATCACCGCCCGGGACGACCGCTTCTCCCACATCACCACCAGCCGCCGCAAGATTGAGAAATCCAGCTCCTCCGGCGGCGGAGGCGGCGGCACCCACGTCAGCTCCGGCGGCTTCTCCCACTCCAGCGGCAAATTCTGATCCGAAACCCCACACGGGGATCGTCCGATCGCGGACGGTCCCCGCATTTTTTTCACTGCGGACAAACCTTGAAAGAAACCGTTGTAAGCGGCGTACCTTTTGTGTTATAATATTAAGATAGAGAATCGAGCGGCAGGAAAGGATGGAACGACCGATGGCGGAACAGCGGCTATCGCACGCCTACCTGCTGGTGGGCCCGGAGGGTCCCGAGCGGGACGCGCAGGCCACCCGGCTCGCGGCGGCGCTGCTCTGCCGCAGCCCGAAAAACGGCGAGCCCTGCGGCGAATGCCGGGACTGCCGGAAGGTGTTCGAGGGCGTCCATCCGGACGTCATTCCCATTGAGCGTGTCCTGGGCGACAAGGGCCGCCGAAAGCAGGAGATCCTGGTGGACCAGATCCGCGCCGCCGCGGCGGACGCCGTGGTCGCGCCGAACGAGGCCGAGCGGAAGGTCTACCTCATCCGCGAGGCGGACCGCATGAACGAGAAGGCTCAGAACGCCCTGCTGAAGGCGCTGGAGGACCCACCCGGCCACGCCTGCTTCCTGCTGTGCGCCGCCGCGGCGGACGCCCTGCTGCCGACGGTGCGCTCCCGCGTCGTCCGGCGGGACGGGTCTCTGAGGGACGACGGGCTTCCGGCGCTTTCGGAGCTGTGTCAGGGGTATCTCGACGCCGCGGCCTCCGGGAAGCCGTCGGAGCTTGCCCGCTGGTGCTTCCTCCGCAGCCGGCTGGGCCGCGAGGAGGCGGATGAGCTTCTCGCGGAGCTCGAGACCGCCCTGGGGGACATCCTCTGCGGGCGGCGGTCGGACCCCGGTCTCGGCCGGGAGCGCCTTCTCTCCCTACTGACCGCGCTGGCGGAGCTGCGGGAGTACCTGCGGCGGAATATTTCCCCCAAGCAGGTCTTCGGCCTGCTGGCGGTGGAAAACGATCTGAGGAACGATACTATATGACGAAAGAAACCGAAACCGCGGCCGTGGAGGTCGCCAGCATCAAATTCCGGAACCGGGGGAAGATGTATTTCTTCGACCCCGCCGGTCTGACGCTCCGGGAGGGAGACAAGGTGGTCGTGGAGACCGCCAAGGGCCTGGAGATCGGAGACGTCATCAAGGGAAACCACACCGTGTCCGCGGACCGGGTCGTGCAGCCGCTGCGGGCGGTGGCGCGCCTTGCCACGGCCGACGACCGGCGCATCGAGGAGCTCTGCCGCAAGCGGGAGCGCGAGGCGTATGTCATCGGACGGCAGAAGATCGCCGACCACGGGCTCGACATGAAGCTCGTGGACGTGGAGTGCAGCTTCGAGGGGAACAAGATCCTGTTCTTCTTCTCCAGCGACGGGCGCGTGGATTTCCGCGAGCTCGTCAAGGACCTCGCCGGCGTGTTCCGCACGCGCATCGAACTGCGCCAGATCGGCGTCCGCGACGAGGCGCGGATGCTGGGCGGCCTCGGCATCTGCGGGCGGCCCTTCTGCTGCGGGAGCTTCATGGAGGAGTTTGCGCCGGTCTCCACCAAGATGGCCAAGACCCAGTCCATGAGCCTGAACCCCGCGAAGATCTCCGGCTGCTGCGGGCGGCTGATGTGCTGCCTGCGGTATGAGCAGCCTGCCTACGAGGAGCTCGTGAAGAACGTCCCGAAAAACGGCGCCTTCGTGGAGACGCCGGACGGCTACGGCAACGTCACGCAGGTGAACGTCCTGCGGCAGATGGTGAAGGTCCGGCTGGACGGTCCGGGGGACGATTCCTTCCGGCTGTACGACGCGGACGAGGTCGCCGCCGTTCCCGGCGGCCGTCCCCGGGACGGCAGTCCTCCGCCCCATGTGCTGGTCCTGAAGCCCAAGCCTCCCCAGGAGCCCGAGCCGGAGGAGGACGATTTCTGGGCCGCCGATACGCGCCTCATCGACGCGAACGAGGAAAAGACCATCCGGCTCGACCGGCCGGAACCCGCCCGCCGCAGCAGCGGTCGGAACCGGCACCGGAACCGCACCGACAAGGAGCCGAAGGAAGCCGCCGAGAAGCAGCCAAACCGCTCCCAGAAGAATCGGAGCAAGTCCGGCGAGGCCCGGACCGAACGAGCGTCCGACGGAAAAGAGAACGCGAAGGAGCAGCCCGGCAGGCAGAACCACGGCAAGAACCAGCGCCGCCATCCGCCCAAGGAAAAGTCCGCCGCAGAGACATCCTCTGCCCCCTCCGGCGAGGAAAAGACGGAGAAGAAGCGCCCCAACAACAACTACCGCCGCCGCCACAAGCCCAGGAACAACAACGGCGGCGCGAAGCAGGGAGGCGAGAACGCATGAAGAAGGAACCCGATCGCAGGAAGAAGCTCCAGCGGATCGTGGCCCTGGCCCTGGTGGCCGCCGCCGCGGTGCAGATGATCTCCGTGGCCCGGTCGGACAGCAAGCCCGGCGCCCGGAAGTAACGGGTACAACAGACGCAAAGAATGGGCGGAGCCGCTGCTGCGGCTCCGCCTGCGCTTATCATCGACGTTTTTGACCGCCTTTTTTCGTGTGGTTATCGGATGCTGTCCAGCGTCTTGAAATCGATCAA
>CAJOIG010000010.1 GCA_905234575.1 uncultured Oscillospiraceae bacterium | reverse complement strand
TGATCCCGGGCAGGCCCCTCCAACCGAATCAAAAGCCGACCGGCTGTGGAGCGTTCCATGGCCGGTCGGTCGTTTGTTGTTGTCAGCCGCGCCGCTTGTTCCGGAGGGGCAGGCTGCGGTAGCAGCTTTGGCAAAGCCGTCCCGTGCGGTGCAGGGGCAGGGCCGCGCCGCATTTGGCGCAGAAGCGGATGTTGTTTTTGAGGTTGTGCAGCAGGATCTGGTTGATGGCCTCCGCCACCTGCTCCCGCTCGACGTAAAGCGCCTCCCGGTCCACGGGACAGCCGAAGGCCTTGGCGAAGGAGAAGTACAGGTCGAGCTCCCGGCAGTAGAGCTCCAGCTCCGGCAGGGTATAGGCCGTGTCCTTCGGCGGGAGCGCCGGACGCTCGATTCCGCCGCTCTCCCGCCAGAGCCGGAGAAACCGGAAAAACAGGGCCGACAGCGCCGGGTCCGTCTCGTCGAAGGGGATGTTCGCCGCCCGGAGCTCCTGCTCCTTGTCGAGCGTGAAGCCCGCCTGCCGCATCCGCCCGATGAGGGAGATGTACCGGCTGACGTCGAGCTTCACATAGGGCGACGGCGCGGGCATGGCGCTCCAGACCTGCAGCACCTCCAGAAGGTCGAAGTCCACGGTGACGACGAGGTCCGAAAAGCCCAGCACCGCCTGTGTCAGCGGCGGGACCACGGTTTCGAGGCCCGCGCGGATGAGGCCGAGGTTTTCCATCGCGCCGACGTAGCCCTTGTCGTACATGCCGTAGCGCCCGGCGCGGCCCGCGATCTGCTGGATCTCCTCGGGCTTCAGCGTGCGGCGCTCGTGCCCGTCGAATTTCTCCGTGTCCATAAAGATGATCCGGCGGATGGGGAGATTGAGGCCCATGCCGATGGCGTCCGTGGAGACGACGTATTCCATGTCGCCCCGCAGGAAGCCCTCCACCTGCCGCCGCCGCGTGGCGTAGGGCAGGGCGCCGTAGATGATGGCGGGCTCCCGGCCGCGGCTGCGCAGGTCCTCCGCCACGCTGAGGACGCCGACCTTCGAGAAGGTGATGAGCGCGTCCCCCGGCTGGAGGGAGGAATAGTCCACTACCCGGTTCATGCAGACGAGGGGCGTTTTCCGCTCGTGCTCCACGAGCTCCAGCGTGTCCCCGCAGGAGCGGATAAGCCGCAGCAGGAGGGGTTTCGCCTCCGGCGCGGCGCACAGATGCACCTCCGGCGCCTGCACGCCGAGGATGGCCCGGGTCCAGGCGTAGCCGCGCTCCGGGTCCGCGATCATCTGGCACTCGTCGATGACGGCGACGTCGTACCGCTTTTTGAGCTCCAGCTTCTCCGCCGTGGCGGCGACGTGGGTGTCCTCCGGGTCCGTATCCTCCTCCTCGCCGGTGGTGAGGGAGCAGGCGACGCCGTAGCTGAGCAGCAGCTCCTGTGCCTCCAGGGCCAGCAGGCGCAGCGGCGCGAGATAGACGCCCGTGGCGGCCTTTCGCAGCCGCTGGAAGCCCGCGTAGGTCTTGCCGGTGTTCGTGCCGCCGATGTGCACGACGAAATGCCGCTTCATGGCCCGGGCGTCAGTGTATTCGTCCTTGGGGTCCATCTCCGCGAGAAAGCGCAGGCTCTTGCGGATGGCCCGGGGGACGTAGACCACGGACCAGACGTAGCCGAGGCCGTGGGAGAGCAGGTCCGGGTAGGGGAAGTCCTCCATGGCGAGCATCGCGTCGGGCTGCGCCGCGGGATGAGCGGCCCCGAATTCCGCGAGGCTCTGCTCCGCCACGGAAAGCAGCACGGAGGCATAGCGCTCCCGCAGCTTTTTCATGACCGACGTGTCGGGGTTCCGCCCCATCCAGGGGCTCGCGGCGATGAAGTTTTTGAGCACGGGGCCCGGGGCGCTCTGTCCCCGGTCCAGGGCGAGGAAGTTGTCGACCCGGCCCGCGGCCTGTCCGGGCTTCAGGCGGTCGGCCCAAGCGGTCCCCAGGGCGGCGCGGAGGATCCCCTCGTGATACCGCCGGGCGAGAAGGACGGCGGCGCCCTCCTCCGGGAGCGCCGCGCCGGTCCAGGCCGCTTCCAGCAGGGCTCTTGTCCGGGCGATCGCTTCCTCGACGCCGACGGGCGCGCCGAGGGCCTCGGCTGCCTGCCGGAAGCGCTCCGTGCTCTCCGCGGCGAGGACGTCGTCCCGCCGCCAGGCGGGGATGCTGCGGCCCCGGCCGACGTGCAGCCAGCCGGGCTTCGGCAAAAGCTCGTCCGTGAGGGCCCGGGTCCAGCCCCGGCCGCTGAGCTCGCTGCGGGTCATCCATTGTTTTCTCTTACTCATAATGGGATTAGTTTACCACATCCGCCGCCGGTTGAACATAGTCCGCGGCGGTTTTGCCCGCAAAAAACCCGTCCGGCCGGAAAGAACTCCCGGCGGGACGGGCAAAATAAGTTATAATGTCAGACGGTCCGGGTCATTTCTTGGTGCCGAACAGGCCGCGGATGATGGAGGTGGAGCCCGAGCGCATCACGGAGCTGAGGGCGTTCGTCGCGGCGCGCTTCGCGATGGTGGCGGCGCTGGTCTTCTTGCCGCCGGTGACGGAATTCACGATGTTGTGGCTCAGGGCGGTCATGACCGTGGAGCTCGCGGCGGTGGCGGCCTTCTGGGCGGTGCGGTTGCGCTCGGAGGCCTTCCGCGTGGCCTCTCGCTCGGCGGCGGCCTCCTCGCGGGCGGCCTGCTTCGCGGCGGCGGCCTCCTCCTTGGCCTGCAGCTTCGCGGCGGCCTCGGCCTCGGCCTCCTCCTGACGCTGGCGCTCGAGCTCCTCCGCGGCGCGGACGAGGATCTCGTAGGCGGACTCCCGATCCACGCTCTCACGGTACTTGAGGTCGAATTCGTCGGATACGATCAGCCGCTGGACCGTGTCCTCCGGGGCCATGCCGATCTTGCTCTTCGGCGGGAGGATGAAGGCGCGCTCCACCGGGACGGGCACGCCGTCGGCGTCGAGGAAGCTGACGAGCGCCTCGCCGACGCCGAGCTCCGTCAGAGCGGCCTCGGTGTCGAAGGCGGGATTTGCGCGGAAGGCGTTCGCCGCGGCGCGGACGGCCTTCTGCTCCGTGGGGGTGTAGGCGCGCAG
The DNA here is from genome assembly GCA_905234575.1 of uncultured Oscillospiraceae bacterium. GTDB lineage: Bacteria > Bacillota > Clostridia > Oscillospirales > Oscillospiraceae > CAJOIG01. The sequence goes on along the minus strand of CAJOIG010000010.1, from coordinate 12,290 downwards.
GGCGTGCTGCACCCGGTTCGAGAGCTGTGCGAGGACCTCGTCCGGGATGTCGGACGGACTCTGGGTGATGAAGTAGACGCCCACGGCCTTGGAGCGGATGAGCTTCACGACCTGGATGATCTTCTGCACCAGGGCCTTCGGGGTGTCGGTGAAGAGCAGGTGCGCCTCGTCGAAGAAGAAGATCATGCGGGGCTTGTCGAGGTCGCCCACCTCGGGCAGCTTTTCGTAGAGCTCGGTCAGCATCCAGAGGAGGAAGGTGGAGTATACCTTCGGGCTCTGGATGAGCCGGCGGCTGGCGAGAATGTTGATGAAGCCGCAGCCGCTTGGGTCGGTCCGCATCCAGTCCCGGATGTCCAGGTCCGGCTCGCCGAAGAACTGCTCGCCGCCCTCGTCCTCAAAGGCCAGCAGCGCCCGCTGGATCGCGCCGACGCTGGCGGCGGAGACGTTGCCGTACAGGGTGGTGAACTCCCCGCGGTTGTCGCCCACGTACTGGAGCATCGCCCGCAGGTCCTTGAGGTCGAGCAGAAGCAGGCCGTGCTCGTCCGCCACCTTGAAGACGATGTTCAGAACGCCGGTCTGGATCTCCGTCAGGCCGAGGAGCCGGCCGAGCAGCGTCGGGCCCATGTCCGAGACGGTGACGCGCACGGGATGGCCCGCCTCGCCGAAAATGTCCCAGAAGCGGACGGGGTAGGAGCGGAAGTCCATGTCCCCGACGCCGAGACGCTCCGCCCGGGCGCGGAGATCGGCGCTGTCCTCGCCGGGGACGCACATGCCGGTGAGGTCGCCCTTCACGTCGGCCAGGAACACCGGAACGCCCAGCTCGGAAAAGGACTCGGCCATGACCTTCATCGTCACGGTCTTGCCGGTGCCGGTGGCGCCGGCGATGAGGCCGTGGCGGTTCGCCATCCCAGGGAGCAGGAAGAGGTCCTTGTCGGACCGGGCGAGAAAAATGCTGCCGTCTCTGAGCATAGAAGTTGCCTCCTGTCATTTTATTATCATAGCCCGCATTATACCACATCTTGTCCCGCTGTACAAGTTCCGGGCGGTTTCCGGCACAAATTCTGTTGTATTTTCCAATATCCGGTGGTCTTGCGGCGGAGGCGGGGATGTGATATGATTTAATGCGTTACGGAATTAAATGATGAGGACCGCCCCGGGCGGCCGGAAACGAGGAAAACATGCTGAACGAAAACATCCGCATCGTCGAACAGAAGGACCCGAAGATCGCCCGGGTGCTGTCCCTGGAGCTGCGCCGCCAGCAGAACAACCTGGAGCTCATCGCCTCGGAAAACCTGGTCAGCCCCGAGGTCATGGCCACCATGGGCAGCGTGCTGACGAACAAATACGCCGAGGGATATCCCGGCCACCGCTATTACGGCGGCTGCGAGTATGTGGACATCGCCGAGCGCATCTGCATCGACCGCGCGAAGGAGATCTTCTCCGCCAAATTCGCAAACGTCCAGGCCCACAGCGGCTCCCAGGCCAATTTCTGCGTCTATCTCGCCCTGTGCAAGCCCGGGGACACCGTCCTCGGCATGGACCTCTCCACCGGCGGGCATCTCACCCACGGCAGCAAGGCGAGCTTTTCCGGCAAGCTCTATAACTCCGTGTTCTACGGCGTCGATCCCGAGACGGGCCTCATCGACTACGAGGACGTCCGTCGGAAGGCCCTGGAGCACAAGCCCCGCATGATCATCGCGGGGGCCTCGGCCTATCCCCGGATCATCGACTTCAAGCGCTTTGCCGAGATCGCGCACGAGGCCGGGGCCTATCTCATGGTGGACATGGCCCACATCGCGGGCCTCGTGGCCGCCGGGGAGCACCCGAACCCCGTGCCCTACGCCGACGTCGTCACCACCACCACCCACAAGACCATGCGCGGCCCCCGCGGAGGCATCATCCTCACGAACAACGAGGAGATCGCCCAGAAGATCGACAAGGCCATGTTCCCCGGCACCCAGGGCGGCCCCCTCATGCACATCATCGCGGCGAAGGCCGTGGCTCTGGGCGAGGCCCTGCGCCCGGAGTTCAAGGAGTACCAGGCGCAGATCGTGAAGAACGCCAAGACCCTCGCGGAGACGCTGACCGCCGGCGGCGTCGACCTCGTCAGCGACGGCACGGACAACCACCTCATGCTCCTCGACCTGCGGAAGCTCGATATGTCCGGGCAGGAGCTGGAGGACCGGCTCGACCGCGTCCACATCACCGTGAACAAGAACTCCATCCCCGGCGACACCCGGCCCGTCTCCCAGACCTCCGGCATCCGCATCGGCACCCCCGCCGTCACCACCCGCGGCTTTAAGGAGGAGGAGATGAAGATCGTCGGCGACCTCATCCTGAAGGCCATCTTCGACTTCGACGTCAGCCGCGGCGAGATCCTCTCCGCCGTGGACGAGCTCTGCGTAAAGCACCCTCTGTACTGATCCCGCGTTCCGCGCCCCGTCCGGTCCGTCCGGGCGGGGTTTTTTCACTTCTCCGAAAAAACGGGTTGACGGCGGCGAAAAATGTGCGTATTCTATATGATTGTTGAGAAAGAAACGACGGCAGGAGGGAAGCCTATGGAGATCATCCGCTCGCGGCAGAACGAGACCGTGAAGCGCTTTCGGGCGCTGGCGTCCGACGCCGCCTTCCGGCGGGAGACCGGGGAATATGTCGGTGTCGGGACGACCCTCCTGCGGGAGGCTGTCGCCTCCGGCGCGGAGGTAAGCTGCGTGCTCGCGGCGGAGCCCGTGGAGGGCCTGCCCTGCCGCCTCGTGACGCCGGAGGTCCTGGAGGCTGTGTCCCCCCTGCAGAACAGCCCGGGTCCCGTGTTCTCCGTGCGGATGCGGCCGATCCCTCCGTCGGAGAGCCTCTCCCGGGTGATCGTCCTCGAAAACGTCCAGGATCCCGGCAACGTCGGCACCGTCCTGCGGGCGGCGGACGCCTTCGGCATCGACCTCGTTGTCCTCTGCGGCGCCTGTGCCGATCCCTATAACCCCAAGACCGTCCGGGCGACCATGGGCGCGATCTTCCGCCAGCCCGTGGCGCGGGCGGAGACCGCGGACCTGCCGGGCCTTCTGGGCGGCCTGCCGCTGTACGGCGCGGCCCTGGCCGAGGGAGCCCGGGACATCCGCGCCCTGCCGAAGACCGGTCTTGCCGTCGCCGTGGGGAACGAGGGCCGCGGTCTGACGGAGGAGCTTTTGTCCCTCTGCGAAGGAACGGCCATCATCCCCATGCGGCCCTGCGCGGAATCGCTGAACGCGGGCGTCGCGGCGGCGGTGGTCATGTGGGAGCTGGTGCGCTGAGATGGCGCGGCTGAAGTATTGGGTGTGGCTGTCCTGCGCAGCGGGCGTGGAGCCGCTGGCGAAGAACCACCTTGTTGCCGCGATGGGCGGGCCGGAGGCCGTGTTTTTCGCCGGGAAGGACGAGCTGATGTTCGCCGGGGCCACCGCGCACGATGCCCAGAAGCTCATGGACAAGAGCCTCGCGGAGGCCTCGCGCGTCCTCGAAGCCTGCGAGGAGCAGGGAGTGCGCATCCTGACCCTCCAGGACGCCGACTATCCCGAGCGCCTGCGGTCCATCCCGGACGCGCCGGTGGTCCTTTTCGTGAAGGGCCGCCTTCCCGCGGTGGACGAGAGCGCCGTGATCGCCGTTGTGGGCACCCGGAAGGCGTCGTCCTACGGCCAGTCCATGGCCGCGCGGCTGGGCGAGGGGATCGCCCGGGGCGGCGGGATCGTCGTATCCGGCCTCGCGGATGGCTGCGACGGCATCGCCATGGAGGCCGCCCTGCGCGCCGGCGGCACGGTCATCGGCGTTCTGGGCACCGCCATCGACGTGGTCTATCCCGCGAAGAACCGCCGCCTGTTTGAGGAGACGGCGGTCCGCGGCGCGCTCGTGAGCGAGCACGGCCCCGGGACCCGGACCTACCAGTCCGACTTCCGGCTCCGCAACCGCATCATCTCGGGCCTCGCTCTCGGCGTCGCCGTGACGGAGGCGCCCGAGCGGAGCGGCACCCGGATCACCGTGGACCGGGCGCTGGAGCAGGGAAGGGACGTGTTCGCCGTCCCCGCCGCCGTGGGGACGCCCGCCGGCGACGGGTATCTCGCCCTGCTGGCCCTCGGCGCGCAGACCGCGGCCTCCGGGGCGGACATCCTGGCCCGGTACGAGGGGCGTTTCCGTCCGGTCCCGGCCCGGTCCGCGCCCGTTTCGACAAAAACCGTCCCGACACATATTAAAAAAGAGATTGACAAGCCCAGGGACATAGTTTATATTGACCTCACGGACCGGACGCCGGACCGGTCGGAGCGCTGGAAGGACCTTCCGGACGTGCAGCGCCGGATCCTCGAGGTGATGGACCGTCCGTCCATGCACGCGGACGAGATCATCGAGGCCGCGGGCCTTTCCGCGTCGGAGGCGCTGGCGGCGCTGACGATGCTGCAGGTCGCGGGACTGGTGTCCCAGGGCGCCGGACGGCGCTACAGCCGGCTCTGACGCCGCCCTTCGGAACGAAGAAACGACTATTTCTACAGGCAAGGAAGAAGTAAGAAGCATGGCAAAAGCAAAATCCGAGCTCGTGATCGTGGAGTCTCCCGCGAAGGCGAGGACGATCGAAAAATACCTGGGCGGGGATTACCGCGTCGTGGCCTCCATGGGCCACCTGCGGGACCTGCCCACAAACACGCTGGGGGTGGACCTGGAGCACGACTTCACCCCCCATTACCAGCCCGTCAAGGGCCGGGAGGACGTCATCGACGACCTCCGCAAGTCCGCGAAGAACGCGAAAAACGTCTATCTCGCAACGGACCCGGACCGCGAGGGCGAAGCCATCTCATGGCACCTCAAGGAGCTTCTGGATCTGCCGGACGACAAGGCCCGCCGCGTCACCTTCAACGAGATCACGAAGAAGGTCGTGCAGGACAGCATCCAGCATCCCCGGGCCATCGACCAGGACCTGGTGGACGCGCAGCAGGCGCGCCGTGTGCTGGACCGCATCGTGGGCTATAAGCTCTCGCCGCTGCTCTGGCGCAAGATCCGCAAGGGCCTCTCCGCCGGGCGCGTGCAGTCCGTCGCCACCCGCATGGTCATCGACCGCGAGCGGGAGATCCGGGAGTTCGTCCCGGAGGAATACTGGTATCTCTTCGCCACGCTGGAGGCGGACAAGGGCAGCTTCCGCGCCATTTACCACGGCATCGGCGAGAAGAAGCAGGACCTCCACTCTGAGGCGGAGGTGGACGCCGTGGCGAAGGCCGTGGAAGGAAAGCCCTTCACCATCCAGTCCGTGAAGCACGGCAAGAAGCAGCGCAGCCCGTCGCCCCCCTTCATCACCTCCACCCTGCAGCAGGAGGCGTCCCGCCGTCTCGGCATGACGCCCCGCCGCACGATGAGCATCGCCCAGCAGCTCTATGAGGGCGTGGACATCGAGGGCGAGGGCACCGTCGGCCTCATCACCTACATGCGTACCGACTCCCTCCGCCTGTCGGAGGATGCCCTGGCCGCCGCCGGGTCCTTCATCCGCGCACACTACGGCGAGGACTACTATTACGGCAAGCCCCGCCGCTTCAAGACGGACTCCAACGCCCAGGACGCCCACGAGGCCATCCGGCCCTCCCTCCCGGAGCTGACGCCGGACCGCGTCCGCAAGAGCCTCACCGGCGAGCAGTACCGGCTCTACCGCCTGATCTGGGGCCGCTTCACCGCGAGCCAGATGGCGAACGCCGTGTACGACAACGTCACCGTGGACGCCGTGTGCGAGGGATATACCTTCCGGGCGAACCACTCCGAGATCGCCTTCCCCGGCTACACCGCCGTCTACAAGGACGACGAGGACGACGCCGATTCCGACGCCGGCAAGGGCAAAAAGCCGCTGCCGGAGCTGCGCGAGGGCGAGTCCGCCGCGCTCAAAAAGCTGGAGCGGGAGCAGAACTTCACAACGCCTCCCTCCCGGTACTCCGAGGCGACGCTCATCCGCGCCATGGAGGAGAAGGGCATCGGCCGGCCCAGCACCTACGCCCCCACCATCAGCACCATCACCGCCCGCGAGTACGTCGTGAAGGAGGGCAAGTACCTCCGCCCGACCCCCCTGGGCGAGACCGTGAACGGTCTCATGGAGGAGCGCTTCCCCGACATCGTGGACGTGAAATTCACCGCCCGCATGGAGGACTCCCTCGACAAGGTCGAGGAGGGCAAGGAGGACTGGAAGCACATCCTCCACGACTTCTACGACGGCTTCGAGTCCTCCCTCGAGAACGCCGAGGAGGCCCTGCAGGGCGTGCACTTGAAGGTGCCGGACGAGGTGTCCGGCGAGATCTGCCCGAACTGCGGGCGGAACCTCGTGTATAAATCCGGGCGCTTCGGACGGTTTCTGGCCTGCCCGGGCTATCCCGAGTGCAGCTTCACCATGCCCATCGTGGTGGAGATGCCCGGAAAATGCCCCCGCTGCGGCGGCCGCATCCTCAAGCGCACCTCGAAAAACGGCCACGCCTATTACGTCTGCGAGAACCGGCCCCTGAGCGAGAAACGCGCGGCGGAGGCCGGGGAGCGGGTCTGCGACTTCTGGACCTTCGACGTGCCCGTGAAGGACGACTGCCCCGTCTGCGGCAAGACCATGTTCAAGGTCTCCGGCAAGGGCCAGCGCAAGCCCTTCTGCATCAATCCCGACTGCGAGAAGTTCGTCCCCGAGGACAAGCGGGGCTACCGTCCCCGGAAGAAGGCCGACGCCGCGAAATCGGACGCCGGGACCGGGGAGAAGCCCAAGGCCCGCCGCGGCCGCCCCAAGAAGGAGGCCAAATCGTGACGGCGGTATCCGTCGTCGGCGCGGGTCTCGCCGGCTGCGAGGCCGCGTGGCAGCTCGCCATCCGGGGACATAAGGTGACCCTGTACGAGATGAAGCCCCGGAAGATGACCCCGGCCCACACCTCACCGCTGTTTTCCGAGCTCGTCTGCTCGAACTCCCTGCGGGGGGACGACCTCTCGAACGCCGTCGGCCTCCTGAAGGAGGAGCTGCGCCGTCTGGGCAGCCTCATGATGCGTTCGGCAGAGCTCCACCGCGTCCCCGCGGGGGGCGCTCTGGCCGTGGACCGGGAGGCGTTTGCCCGGACCATCACGGACGCCATCCGCTCCCATCCGAATATCACGATCGTCGAGGAGGAGGTCACGGACTTCCCGGCGGGCCCCTGCATCGTCGCCACGGGCCCCCTCACGAGCGACGGCCTCATCCCCGCCATCGCCGCCCTCTGCCCGGAGGACGAGTTCCTCCACTTCTATGACGCGGCCGCGCCGCTCATCGCCTTTGACAGCATCGACATGTCCCGGGCCTGGTTCGGCTCCCGCTACAACAAGGGCACCGCGGACTACATCAACTGCCCCATGGACAAGGACGAGTACCTCGCCTTCGTCCGGGAGCTCGCCGCCGCGAAGGAGGCGGAGGTCCACGGCTTCGAGGACGCGGGCGTCTTCGAGGGCTGCATGCCCGTGGAGGTCATGGCCCGCCGCGGGGAGGACACCCTGCGCTACGGCCCGCTGAAGCCCGTCGGCCTGCGGAACCCCGAGACCGGGGAGGCGTACTACGCCGTGGTCCAGCTCCGGCGGGACAACGACGAGGGCAGCGTCTATAACCTCGTGGGCTTCCAGACCCACCTGACCTTCCCGGAGCAGCGCCGCGTGTTCGGGATGATCCCGGCGCTGAAAAACGCGGAATTTCTGCGCTACGGCAAGATGCACCGGAACACCTTTCTGAACTCTCCGAAGCTGCTCGACCGGTACTACCGCCTGCGGCAGAACGGGGACCTCTGCTTCGCCGGACAGATGACCGGCGTGGAGGGGTACGTTGAATCCTGCGCCTCCGGGATGCTGGCGGCGCTCGAGCTGTCCCGGCGCCTGCAGGGCCTTCCGCCCATCGATTTTCCCCGCGCCACCGCCATCGGCGCCATGGCGCTCTACATCGAAAACGGCGCCGTCACCGGGGACTTCCAGCCGATGAACGTGAACTTCGGCATCATCGAGCCCCTCGGCGAGCGCATCCGCAACAAGCGCGAGAAGAACACCCGCATCGCCGAGCGTTCCCTCGCCATCATCGACGCCATCACCGCAAAGGAGGACTTTGCCCCATGAGGATCATTCTCGACGCCATGGGCGGCGACAACGCCCCGCAAGCCATCGTGCAGGGCGCGGTGGACGCCGCGAAGGCGTTCGATACCGATATTGTTCTGGTCGGCAAGCAGGACGAGGTCCGCGCCTGTCTGCGGGAATGCGGCGGCGAGGGACTTTCCAATATCACCGTCGTGAACGCGACCGAGGTCGTCACCATGGAGGACGACCCCACCCGGGCCTGCGCCCGGAAGAAGGACAGCTCCATGGCCGTGGCCCTTCGCATGGTGCGCGACGGCGAGGGCGACGCCATGATCTCCGCCGGCAGCACCGGCGCCCTGCTCTCCGGCGCGACGCTCATCGTCAAGCGCGTCAAGGGCATCCGCCGCGCGGCCATGGGTCCCGTGCTCCCGAACGGGAAAAGCGGCATCGTGCTCATCGACTGCGGCGCCACGGCGGACTGCACGCCGGAGTATCTGCTCCAGTTCGCGTTCATGGGCTCGTTCTATGCGAAGAAGGTCCTGGGGATCGAGACGCCCCGGGTGGCGCTTCTGAACGTCGGCACCGAGGACACCAAGGGCGGCGAGCTCCAGAAGACCGCCTTCGCCCTTTTGAAGGCCGCCTCCGACGAGGGGCGCATCTGCTTCGTCGGCAACGCCGAGGGCAGCGACCTCCTCACCGGGAAGATGGACGTGCTCGTGGCGGACGGCTTTGCCGGGAACGTCATGCTCAAGACCGTGGAGGGCGCGGCGAAATTCATGTTCGGCCAGCTCAAGAACGTCTTTTACAAGAGCACCAAAAACAAGCTCGCGGCCCTCGCCGTGAAGGGAGACCTCAAGGGGATGAAGGCCATGCTGGACCCCTCCGAGGTGGGCGGCACCGCGATGCTCGGCATCGCGAAGCCCGTCATCAAGGCCCACGGCAGCTCCGACGCCCGGGCCGTCTTCAACGCCGTGCGCCAGGCTATCGCCTGCGCCCAAGCGGATATCGCCGGCTCCATCGCCGCGAATATAGATCACATGAAAATCAATACCAGTGAAGGAGATTAACAGCTATGTATGACAAGATCGTGGAAATGATGTGCGAGCAGTTCGACCTGACCCCCGACGCCATCAGCGAGGATACGTCCTTTGTGGAGGACCTCGGCATCGATTCCCTCGACGTCGTGGAGCTCGTGATGGAGCTCGAGGACGCCTTCGGCCTCGACGAGATCCCCGAGGAGGAGCTCAAGAAGATGCGTACCGTCGGCGATCTCGTGGAGTACGTCAGCGCCCACGCCGACTGATGACCGAACTCGAAACGCGGCTGGGCTACGAGTTTTCCGACAGCCGCCTTCTCGATAACGCGCTGACCCACTCGTCCTACGCCAACGAGCGTCCGGGGCTTTCGAGCAACGAGCGCCTGGAGTTTCTGGGCGACGCCGTGCTGGGCTTCTGCGCCGCGAAGAACATCTGCCGTCTGTACCCCGCCATGCCGGAGGGGGAGATGACCCGCCTGCGGGCGGAGCTCGTCTGCGAGGCGAGCCTCCATGCCGTGGCGCGGGAGCTGCGCCTCAGCCGGGAGATCCGTCTGGGCCGGAACGAGGAGTGCAACGGCGGACGGGAGCGCGTGTCCATCCTGGCCGACGCCGTGGAGGCCATCATCGCCGCCATCTATCTCGACGGCGGCCTCGAGCCGGCGGAGGCGTTCATCGAGGGCCGCATCCTGCGGGACCTGGAGGCCGGACGTCCGCCGGTCCGCACGGACTATAAGACCCAGCTGCAGGAGCTCCTGCAGCGGGAGGGCGGCGCCGCGCCCCGGTATACCATCATCGGGGAGAGCGGCCCGGACCACTGCAAGACCTTCACCGCCCGGGCGGCCCTGCACGACGGGGCCTACGCCGACGGCACGGGCAAGAGCAAAAAAGAGGCGGAGCAGGCCGCGGCCAAGGCGGCGCTGGCTCTGCTGGGCGCGTAATGGCACGGCGGAGCATCCTGCCGCTGTTCATACCCCATGGGGGCTGTCCGAATGCATGCGTGTTCTGCGACCAGAGACGCATCTCCGGCAGCCCTTTGCCCGTTTCCGGGCGGGATGTGACCGAACGCCTGGAAGCGGCGGAGCGGGAGGGCCTGCGGGACCTGGAGCTGGCCTTTTACGGCGGCAGCTTCACCGCCGTTCCCGCCGCCCGGCAGGAGGAGCTCCTCGGGGCCGCTCAACCGTTGCTCCACCGGGGCGTGCTCTCCGCGATCCGCCTCTCCACCCGGCCGGACGCCATCGACGATACGGTCCTCGCCCGGCTGAAGCGGTATCGCGTCGGCACGGTGGAGCTCGGCGCCCAGTCCATGGACGACGAGGTCCTCGCCGCCTCCGGGCGCGGGCACAGCGCCGCGGACACGGAAAACGCCGCGCGTCTTCTGAAGGCCGCGGGGTTCACGCTCATCCTCCAAATGATGACGGGGCTTCCCAGCGCGGACCGGGCGCGGGATGTGGAAACGGCGCGGCGGCTCATCGCCCTTGCCCCGGACGGCGTGCGGATCTACCCCACCGTCGTCGTGACGGGCACGGAGCTCTGGGAGCGCTGGCGCGCGGGGACGTATCCGGAGCACACCGTGGCGGACGCCGTCGCCGTCTGCGCGGACATCCTGTCCCTGTTCGAGGCGGCGGGCATCCCGGTCATCCGCCTCGGCCTGAACCCGACGGAGGAGCTGTCCCATGGGGGCGCGGCCGCCGGAGCCTATCATCCCGCGCTGGGCGAGCTCGTCCGATCGGAGGTCCTGCGGCGGCGGGCGTCGGCACTCCTTTCGGACGTGCCGTGGGGCGCGCGGGCCACCCTGCGGGTCAGCCCCAAAACGGTCAGCGCCATGACCGGTCAGCACCGGCAAAACCTCGCGGCGCTCCGGGCGGAGCGGTCTCTCGCGTCTCTGGCTGTGAAGCCTGACGGGGCCGTCCCGGAGGGCGAGATTTTGGTTGACTGGACGCCGTGATTTCGGTATACTATAATTTGTATTTTTATGGACGTCTGAGGTATCGGCATTGTACTTAAAAGCGCTGGAGATCCAAGGCTTCAAATCCTTTCCCGACAAAACGACGCTCACGTTCGACAAGGACGTGACCATGATCGTCGGACCGAACGGGTCCGGCAAATCGAATATTTCCGACGCGATCCTCTGGGTCATGGGCGAGCAGCGCACCCGCGCCCTGCGCGGCGGCAAGATGGAGGACGTCATCTTCGGCGGCACCGAAAAGCGAAAGCCCCTGGGCTTCGCGCAGGTGACGCTGCTTCTCGATAACTCCGCCCGTCTGTTCCCCATCGACAGCGACGAGCTCGCCATCGCCCGCCGGTACTACCGCAGCGGCGACAGCGAGTATTTCATCAACCGCGAGAACGTCCGCCTGCGGGACATCCATGAGCTCCTCATGGACACCGGCCTCGGGCGCGACGGCTACTCCATCATCGGCCAGGGCCGCATCGCGGAGATCGTCTCCGCGAAGAGCACGGACCGCCGGGAGATCTTTGAGGAGGCCGCGGGCATCTCCCGCTTCCGCTTCCGCAAGGAGGAGGCGGAGCGCAAGCTCGCCGCCACGGACGAGACTCTCACCCGCGTGGGGGACAAGATCGACGAGCTGGAGCTCCAGCTCGGGCCCCTCCGCAAGCAGGCGGAGGTGGCGGAGCGCTATCTCGTCCTGCGGGACGAGCTCCGTGTCGCGGAGGTCTCCTCCTGGATGGAGACCCTGGACAAGCTCGCCGCGCAGACCGCCTCCGTGCAGGAGAGCTGCGCGAAGGCAAAGACCGACCTCGAGGCGACCCGCCGGGCCCTGACGGAGAACTACGAGCGCTCCGAGAGCATCGCGGAGAAGATGCGCGAGAAGGACCTGGAGGCCGAGCAGCTCCGGGCGCGCCTGTCCGAGGCCGAGGCCGACATCGCGGACAACGAGCGCGCCGCCGCCGTGCTGCGGGCGGACCGGCAGAACAACGTCGACAGCGTCCGCCGGGTCGAGAGCGACATGAGCCAGGACGAGGACCGGATCCGCGCCCTGGATGAGCAGATCGCCGCCCTGCGGGAGCGGGTCGGCGCGGCGGAGGCGGAGTATACCGCCCTCTCCGGCAAGGTCCGACAGCTTCAAAATATCGTCACCGGCCACCGCATGAAGATGTCCGGCCGGGAGAACCGGGTCGCCGCCCTTCGGGACGAGGTCAACCGCCTGACCGTGGACGGGCGCAGCATGGACGGACGCATCGCCATGCT
>CAJOIG010000009.1 GCA_905234575.1 uncultured Oscillospiraceae bacterium | reverse complement strand
AGGACGGCGCCGTCGCCGTGATAGAAGGACAGGGTCTTCGCGATCTGGTCCGGGTCCGTGCCCAGGGCCTGGGCCGCGAGCTCCACCGTGGCGGTGGAGGACTCGAATTCATGCAGCCGGTCCAGAAGGCCGTGCTCGGCCAGCAGGGCCCGGACGTTCTCGATGGTCATGTTCGATCTCCTCCGGTAGATTTGTTCACATTTTAATGGTACGATGATACCACAAAGACAACAAAAAGAAAAGCCGCGGCAGCGGCAAAAAGGAGGCGCACGATGAAACTCAAGATGGCGGCCCTCGGCCTCGGCCTCACCGCGGCGCTGACGGTGATGGCCCTGGGGATGCTCCAGGCCGTGGAGCACGAGCTGAAAAAACACGTCAAAACCGCATGAAAAACCGCTCCGGACCACAGATCCGGAGCGGTTTTTTGGTGCGATGAGTTACGCCTGGGGCTCGCCGGTGGGCTCGCCGGAGGGAACGCCGGCGCCCATGGCCTCGCGGGCGGCCTGGATGGCGGAGAAGATGGGCTGGGCGGCCGCGTCGTCCGCGGTGTACTGGCCCTTGTCGATGCCGCCGGTGTAGGTCTGGCCCTGCCAGGTGACGGAAAGGCCCTTGGTGGCCTGGTCGCCGTTGTCGGTCTCCTCGAAGGTCGCGACGCCGGTCACGCCGTCCACGGTGATCTCGATCTCGCCGTTCGCGGGCATGGGGTTGCCGGAGGGCTCGCCGGAAGCGTCGCCGGCGGGAGCCTCGGGGGCGGCAGGAGCCTCAGCCGCGGGAGCCTCGGGGGCCGCGGGAGCCTCGGGGGCCGCGGGAGCCTCAGCGGGAGCGGCAGCGGGAGCGTCGGCGGCGGGGGCCTCCGCGGTCTCAGCCTTGGAGCCGCCGCAGGCGGCCAGAGCCAGGACCAGCACGAGAGCCAGCGCAAGAGCAAGGATCTTCTTCATGTCGGTTTCTCCTTTTCAATATATGCTTTTGTTTTTTTGGTCCGGCCGAATGTCCGAACAGCGCGAGTATACCACAGGCGGCGGGCCTTGTAAAGAGAAATTCTTACAAAAAGAAACAAACCGAACCGCCGGAGCGCCGCCGAAAAAAACCGTCCCGGAGCGGGTCCGGGACGGCGCGGGTTCGGTTTTGCGGATCAGTTGCCCTCGAAGGCGGCGTGGACGAGGTCCACGATCGCCTGGTCGGCGGCGTCGCCGGAGTCGGCGGTCCATACGCCCCTGTCGATGTGGCCGGCGATGACCTGATCGTTCACGGTGATCTCAAAGCTCTTGGTCATCTGGTTGCCGTCATCCACGTCGGCATAGTGGGCGGAGACGGTCTTGCCGTCGAGCTCGATGTCGAAGTCCATCTCGGCGTCGCCTCCGCTGGGCTCGCCGGAGGGCTCGTCGCTGGCCTCGCCTTCCTCGGAGGCCTCGCCGGAGGGCTCACCGGACGCGGGCATGGGGTTCGCGGCCATCTCGGCGGCCATCTTCTCGTTGAAGGCGATGGCGTCGTCGATCTCCTGCTGGGTGGTGTAGATGTGGTACAGGCCCTCGCCCATGGAGGTCACGGCCTCGGTGACAGTGATGGTGATGTCGCCGGTGACGCCGGAGATGGTGACGAGCTCCGCGGTGGGATACTGGAAGGGTCCGCCGAGGGTGACCTCGGAGTAGGACACGGTGCCTTCGCTGGCGGTGATGCCGGCGCCCTCCTCACCGTCGTTCGGCGCGCCCATGTCCGCGGGAGCGTCGCACTGGAAGAAGAAGGTGAAGGTGTCGCCCTCGAAGGGGAAGGACTCGCCGGTGGAGAAGGTGGCGGTGAAGGAGCCGGCGGCGGGAGCTTCGGCAGCGGGCGCTACGGCGGGGGCCTCGGCCGCGGGGGCCTCGGCGGTCTCGGCCTTGGAGCCGCCGCAGGCGGTCAGAGCCACGACCATCAGAAGTGCCAGGACAAGAGCAAGAATCTTTTTCATGGTTTTTCCTCCTTTTATTCCCTCTGTATGGGTAAGCCTATTATGACACAAATCCGCGCCGTTGTCAAAGCGCTTTGCCCACCGTCCGGGAGACTGGAAAAACGCAAACAAGAGCCGCGGAACATGCGGCTCTTGTCAAAGGTTATTAAACGCCCCTGCGCGCAGCGAAGTCGGAAAGGAGTTTCCTTGCATGAGAAAGCATCAAGAGGAGAAAGGGGTGGTTTGCAGGGCCCGTGATGCAGGGGCGGTGGCGGCGTTTTTTGCGGACACAGGGTCCGTTCGCCTGTTATGTATCATAGAAAAACCCCTGTGTCAAGGGGTTTTTTGAAAAATTGATAAAAAATCAACATAATGGGCTTTTCATATTTATTTCTATTAATTTATGTTAAAAATATGAAATGTTTAGGGGCGTTTTTTGCCGTGTTTGGGGCGGTCATCCGCCTTCCGTCCTGCGGTCCAGAACAGCCAGAATCGCGGCCTCCAGCTCGACGGGGTCCCCGGCCAAAACCGTCCCGGCGGCGTCCGGATGGCCGCCGCCCCCCACGGCGCGCAGGACCCGGCCCGCGTGGACGCGCCCGTCCGTCCGCAGGGAGATCTTCCAGTCCCCCGCCGGGAGCTGGCGCAGGAGGAGCCCGGCCCTCGTCCCCTCGGGGGTCATGGTGAGGGTGGAGAGCTTGTCCATGTCGTCCTCGCCCGCGCCGCAGGCGCGGATGGTCTCATACGGCAGGACCATGACGCACACGCCCGGCCTCGGAAAGCGCATCCCGCCGAAGAGGGCCGCCTCCAGCCGCAGCCGGGCCGCGCTTTTCGTTTCGAACAGCCGCCGGGTCAGGCCGAAGACGTCGAAGCCCGAATCGTGAAGCTTCGCGGCGATGGCGAGAGTGCGCCCGGTGGTGCCCGCGGTGCGGAAGCAGGCGGTGTCGGTGGCGAGGGCGGTGTACAGCGCCTCCGCGATGGCGGGCGTCATGGGCACGCCGAGGGCGTCCAGTACGAGGTACACGAGCTCCCCCGCCGCGGCGGCATGATCGTCGAGCAGCGTCGCCCGGGCGTAGCCGCTGTTGGTGCCGTGGTGATCGATGGCAAGGTCCGTGCGGGCGGCAAGGTCCGCGTGGGCGGGCGGGAACTGCCCGGCGCTCGCCGTGTCCACCGCGGCGACGAAGCGGGGCCGGAACCCCGCCGGGGGAGAATAGGGCGTGAGATAGGGCTCGTACCGCCGCATGGAGGGCGGGTTCTCCGCGAGATACGCGGTCTTCCCCAGAACGCGCAGGCCGAGGCAGAGCGCGCAGCCGCTGCCCGCGGCGTCGCCGTCCGGGCGGATGTGGGTGACGATGAGCACATCGTCGGCGGTTTTGAGCAGTTCCGCCGTCTGTTGTATCGTAAGAAGTTCCATAGCCGGATTCTACCACGGCGCCGGAGGAAATAGCAAGAATCAATTGCCCGCGGCGGCGGTTTATGCTACAATTCGGGTGAACGAAACGAACCCGGGAGGGCACTTCCATGATCGAAGCGAAGGATGGGCTGTTTGCCCTGCATACGGATACGACGACGATGCTCCTGCGCGTGACGGCGTT
The DNA here is from genome assembly GCA_905234575.1 of uncultured Oscillospiraceae bacterium. Lineage (GTDB taxonomy): Bacteria > Bacillota > Clostridia > Oscillospirales > Oscillospiraceae > CAJOIG01. The sequence continues at coordinate 12,232 of CAJOIG010000009.1, read as the reverse complement.
CGGGCATTTGGAGCTGCTGCACTACGGCGGCCGGGTGTCCGCGGCGGACGCGGACGCCCTGGCGGTGAAGGCCGCCGCCCCCTACGGCTGCGAGGTGGCCTACGACCAGAGCGCCCAGGCCTATACCCTCGACACCGTGCCTCTGGCCTGGTCCGGCATGGGCCGGGGCGACTTCCGCGAGAGCCCCGTGGAGGCGGAGACCGCCGCCGGGTGCGCCACGGACTTCCGCTATGTCGGCTGCGAGGTCACGCCGGGCGTCGTCCCCATGGAGGCGCTGCCCCAGGCCCGGGGCGGCGAGGAGACCCTTTCCGTCAAGCTGGCGGACGAAACGGCGGGCCTTGCCCTGACGCTGCTGTTCACGGTCTTCCCCGCCGCGGACGTCATCACCCGCCGCGCCGTGCTGACGAACACCGGGGATGCCCCCGCCGCGGTCACGAAGCTCATGAGCTCCCTGCTCGATCTGCCGGGCCGGTACGTCATGACCTCCTTCCACGGCGGCTGGATCGCGGAGGCGAAGCGCCGCGTGACGCCGGTGGACGAGGCCCGGGTGGTCTGCGAATCCGGCACGGGCTTTTCCTCGAACCAGCACAACCCGGGCTTCCTGCTCTCTGAGCCGGACGCCGGGCAGGACCACGGCCGGGTCTACGGCTTCAACCTCGTCTGGACCGGCGAGCACTACGGCGCCGCCCAGCGCTCCATGACGGGGCTGACCCGGGTGATGCAGGGCGTGTCCCCCGCGGGGTTCCGGCGGGAGCTCGCTCCCGGCGAGAGCTTTTTCACGCCCGAGGCGGTGATGAGCTTTTCCGCCCAGGGGTTCAACGGCCTGTCCGCCCACATGCACGACTTCGTCAATCACCACATCGTCCCGGCGTACTGGGAGGGGCGGGAGCGCCCGGTCCTCTACAACGACTGGGAGGGCTGCGGCATGGACTTCACGGAGCGCCGCCTGCTGGATCTGGCCAAGCGCGCGGCGAAGCTCGGCTGCGAGCTCTTCGTCCTGGACGACGGCTGGTTCGGCGCGCGGAACGACGAGCACGCCGGCCTCGGCGACTATACCGTCAACAAAAAGAAGCTGCCGAACGGCCTCGGCGGTCTGGCGAAAAAGCTGAAGGCCGAGGGCCTCTCCATGGGCCTCTGGTTCGAGCCGGAGGCCGTGAACCCGGACAGCGACCTCTACCGCGCCCATCCCGACTGGGCGCTGACGGAGCCCGGCCGGGAGCCGGTCCTCGGGCGGTACGAGCTGCTTCTCGACCTTACGCGCCCGGAGGTCCGGGACTACATCGTGGAGAACGTCTCCGCCATCCTGGACAGTGCGGACATCACCTACGTCAAGTGGGACATGAACCGGCACAGCACCGCCATCGGCGCGAAGGCGTACGACTACATCCTTGGCCTGTACGACGTGCTGGGCCGCATCTTCGGACCCCGGCCGGAGGTCCTTCTCGAGAGCTGCGCCTCCGGCGGCAACCGGTTCGATCTCGGCATGCTTTGCTTCGGCCCGCAGATCTGGACCTCGGACGACACGGACCCCGTGGAGCGCCTGGACATCCAGGACGGCGTCTCCTACCTCTATCCCCTGTCCGCCATGGGCTCCCATGTCACGGCGAGCCCCCACGCCCAGACCCTGCGGCGCACGCCCCTGTCCACCCGCGGCAACGTCAGCTTTTTCGGCGTGCTGGGGTATGAGCTGGACCTGAAATTCCTCACGCCGATGGACGAGAAGGACATCGCGGACCAGATCTCGTATTACAAGCGGCACCGCCGCCTGTTCCAGTTCGGGCGCTTTGCCCGGGTCCCGGCCCCGGAGGGGGAGACCCGCTGGCAGCTCTCCTTCGGCGCGGAGGAGGCCGCCCTCGGCATCTTCTATCGCCTGACCCATGCCGCGCCGCCCCTGGACGAGCTGCGGATCACGGGCCTGGAGCCCGGCGCCCGGTACACCCTGCAGGCCCGGCATCAGAACCTCCGGGTGAGCGATTTCGGGAGCCTTGTGAACTACATTTCCCCCTTCCGGGTCAATCCGCGAAGCCTGCTCATGAGCGCGGTGGACGCGCGGTATGCGATGGGCGACTGCAAGGAGAAGCTGGAGGCTTCCGGCGCGGCGATCGCCTGCGGCGTGCGGCTGAACAACCGCTTCCTCGGCACGGGCTACAACGAGAACCTCCGGATGCAGGCGGACTTCGGCTCCGCCATCTACCGGGCGGAGCGGGTCGTCCGGGAGCGGCTCCCGGAGCCGGGGCCGAACCAATGAAGCGGCTGTTCGGACTGATCCTCGCCCTGGGCCTCCTGCTGGGGACCCCGGCTCTGGCGTTGACAGACGAGGAACTGTCTGCCGCCGCCGACGAGGCGGGCCGGGCGGCGATTGCCGCCTGCGTGCGACCGGACATGACGGACCTGGAGACCCTCACGGCGCTGCACGACTGGCTGGCGCTCCGCTGCGATTATGGCGCGACCCTCCGGGGCGAGACCGCCTACGGCGCGCTGGCGGAGGGGACCGCCGTGTGCGTCGGCTATGCCGAGGGCTATGCCCGGCTCGCGGCGCTGGCGGGCCTCGACGGTGTGATGACCTACAGCGAGGACATGGACCACGCCTGGATCCTCGCTACCCTGGACGGGACGCGCTATTTCACCGATGCGACCTGGGACGACGGCAAGAACCAGAAGCTGGGACTCATCCGCCACGCCTATTTCCTGTTCGGCGCGCCAGACGCCTGGGAGACCGGGCATTACGGCTGGGACAGCGCCGAGACCGTCCCCGGCGGCGCGCTCGAGGCCGTCCCCTGGACGGCGGCCGTCACCCGGGTGATCTTCGACGGGCCCTGGGCGTATTACATCGACGGCGATTTCCGGCTCCTGCGCTGCGACCGCGCGACCTGGGAGACGGAGGTCCTCGCGTCGATGCCGGACCGCTGGCCCGACGCCGACGACGCCCTGGTCCCGGAGCAGTATACGGGCCTCGTCTTCGTGCGGGACCGGCTGTACTTCAACACCCCCCGGGCCGTCTGCTACTACGACCTGCGAACGGGCGCGGTCCGCGCCGCGCTGACCCCGGATACGTCCGCGGGCCTTCTGTACGGCCTCGGCGTGAGAAACGGCGCTCTCTGCGTCTCCCTGGCGTCGGACAAGCAAACCCTCGACTACACGGTCCTGAACACGGGCATTTCCGCCGTCGGGGCGTGGGGCTATTGATAAGGAGCCCGGATAAAACAAAACACAAAGACGGACGGCCTTTCGGTCGTCCGTCTTCGCACAAAAAAGAAGAGAGGAGTGAAAAATGAGGATCAGCAATCGTTTTCGCGGGAGCCTGGCTTTCTCCCTGTGATCGTATGATACAACAGGAGCGATCAAAAATCATGAATAAATTTCCAACGATTTGTGAACATTCGGTGAATGTTTTCGATCACATAGAAACGGCCCGGAGCGCGAAGCTCCGGGCCGTCGGTCATTTATGAGGGGTCATTCGGCGTCGTCTTCGCCGAGGTCGAACTCCAGGTTCTCGCCGCAGTTGGGGCAGGCGATGCCGCCCTGCTCCAGGACGGATTCCTCGAAGGTGACGGTCTCGCCGCAGGTGGGGCACTGGGCCTCGTACAGCACGAGATCCTCGTCGTCCAGGACCTCGTCGCCCTCCTCAAGCTCGTCGTCGTCCCAGTCGTCCTCGTCGTCCTCGTCGCCGAAGAGGATGTCCTCCACGTCCTCGAGATCGTCGCTCACGGCGTCCAGGCCCTCGCCCAGCTCGTCGATGCCGTCGTGGAGCTCCTCCACGTCATAGGACAGATCCTCCAGAATGTCGAGGATGACGGAGAGGACCTTGCCCTCCTTCTCGTTCTTGTCGAGGCCGAGGCCTTCCACAAGGCCCTTCAAGTAGGCGACTTTTTCCGAAGTGGTCATAGGGATGCTCCTTTGGGCTCAGCCCTTCGCGCGGCCGAGGTACTCGCCGGTGCGGGTGTCGATCTGGATGCGCTCGCCGGGCTCGATGAACAGAGGCACCTTGACCTCCGCGCCGGTCTCGACGGTGGCGGGCTTGGTGGCGTTCGTGGCGGTGTTGCCGGCGAAGCCCGGGTCGGTCTCGGTGATCTCGAGGACGACGAAGTTCGGGGCCTCGACGGAGAAGCAGACGCCGTTGTAGAAGCTGAGGGTGCAGACCTCGTTCTCCTTGACGAAGCGGAAGCCGTCGGAGAGGTTATGCTTGTCCACGGGCTCGAGCTCGTAGGTCTCGGGGTTCATGAAGTAGTACAGGTCGCCGTCGGCGTAGCTGTATTCCATGTCGCGCCGCTCGACGAAGGCGTTCTCGAACTTGGCGGAGGGGTTGAAGCTCTCCTCACGGATGGCGCCGGTGATGATGTTTTTGTACTTGGTGCGGACGAAGGCCGCGCCCTTGCCGGGCTTGACGTGCTGGAACTCGATGACCTGCATGGGCTGACCGTCCATCTCGAACGTCACGCCGTTGCGAAAATCTCCTGCGGTGATAGGCATGGTGTATCCTCCATTTGATGATTCAAAGTATTTCTGTATGGACGATTTATTGTACTATAAAAAATTGGGCTTGGCAAGTGCTTTATAGAATAATCAGCTCCTTGGGGGCCTTGGTGATGACGTAGGCGCCGTCCTCCCGGAGCCACATCTCGTCCTCGATGCGGACGCCGAACTTCCCGGGCAGATAGATGCCCGGCTCCGCGGAGATGACCGCGCCGAGGGGCAGGGGGGCGGCGTTCGCGGGATTGGCGTTAGGGGCCTCGTGGATCTCGAGGCCGAGGGAGTGGCCGAAGCCGTGGCCGAAGTAGGGGCCGTAGCCCGCCTTCTCGATGACGGTGCGGGCTGCGCCGTCCACGTCCCGGCCGGGAACGCCCGCCCGGGCGGCGTCGATGCCCGCGAGCTGGGCCTCCAGCACGATGGCGTACACCCGCTTCATCTCCTCCGTGGCGTGGCCGACGGCGACGGTGCGGGTCATGTCGGAGCAATAGCCGCCGAACATGGCGCCGAAGTCCATGGTGACGAAATCGCCCTTCCGGATGACCTTGTCGCCTGGCACGCCGTGGGGCAGGCTGGTCTTGGAGCCGGTGACGACGATGGGGTCGAAGGCGTTTTTCTCGCTGCCGTATTTCAGCATCCGGTAGGTGAGCTCCGCCGAGACCTCCGATTCCGTGAGACCGGGACGCAGAAGGCCCAGGATGTCGTCCAGGGCGCGCTCCGCGATACGCTGGGCGGCGGTGAAGAGTTCGATCTCCGCGGCGTCCTTGGAGGCGCGGAGCTCCCCGACGATGTGCGCGGCGGGGCGCAGCGCGGCGCCGAGGTCCCGCTCGTAGTCGTCCCAGCTCTTGCGGCTCATGCGGTCCTCCTCCGCGCCCACGGCGGAGAAGGGGGCCAAAAGCTCCTGCAGATGCGCCGTGAGGCCCTTGTCCCGGCTCACGCACAGCACGCGCATGTCGGTGACGGCGGCCTCGGCGGCCTCGATGTAGCGGCTGTCGGTGACGAGCCAGGCGTCGTTTTTGGCGATGACGGCCGCGCCGTCCGTGATGGCAAAGCCGGAGGCGTAGCGGATGGTGATGGGGTCGGTGAGCAGGAGGGCGTCCAGCTCTCCGAGATGCTGTTGGATGGCGGCGATGTGTGACAAGTCAGTATACCTCGATTTCTGAGAATTCTTCTCGCCAGGGGCCGGACCAGTCCGTGCCGTCGAACACGGCGTCGTCCCCGCCCATGGTGAAGCGGACGGCGCTTACATCCGGCAGGGCGGCAAGACTGGCGGCGAGGGAGCCCACGGCGAGACGGCGGGCCTCCTCCGGCAGGGAGACGAAAAAGCTCTCGGACAGGTCCACCGTGCATACGGTGCCCTGCACGGCGACCCCGGCGACGGAGCCGCTGCCCGAGAAGAGCGCGGGGTATCCGGGCTCCGCCGCGCCGAGCAGCGCCGCCGCGACGGCCTCGGCGTCGGAGGCGTACCCCGCCGTCCGCACGCGGTAGGGCAGGGGCGTCAGCCCGGAGAGACCGGGCACGGCGAGCCAGAGGTCCGCGTCCAGTTCTCCCTTGGGGACGGAGACGGGGCCGACGGCGTCGTCGCAGCGCTGGAGGGGCTCCGCGAGGGAGCGGTAGACGTAGGTCCCCACAGGTTCGCCCTCCACGAGCACACGCACGGCGTCCACCCCGGAGAGGGCCGTGAGGGAGTTGGCAAGAGCGCCGAGGACGAGCCGCTCCCCCAGAGCGGTATCCGGCCGGGCGTCGTAGAAGTCCTGAGAGAGGTCCACGGTGCAGAGCCCGTCCGCCGTGGCGCAGGAGAGGAGCCTCGTGCCCGCGGGCATGACGGAGCGGAGCTCGCCGTTGTTCGGGCCCCGGAGGAGCTCCTCCACCACATAGCGCTCGGGCGACGTGTCCTCGTCGAGGGTCAGGGTATGGTATTCGCTGATGAGCCAGCGCCCCGCCGAATCGGGGAAGTACAGCCGGAGCTGCCGGGAGTAGGGGTCCGAGGGCACGTCGTCCAGGAGGGCGTCCTCCGGCATGAGTCCGGCAAACAGCGTCTGCCCCGCGCAGACCACGGAGACGGCGTCCACCTCGTCGAGCTGGCAGAGGGTCAGCGCCGCGCCGAAGGCGGCGAGGCTGCGGTCCATCTCCGGCGCGTCGAGAAAGGCGTCCGACAGGGTCAGCGTCACCACGCCGTTTTCGAGGACCCAGTCCTCCACGGCGGTCCCCGGGGGCAGGGAGGCGGAAAAGCCCGGGTCCGCGGGCGGGGTCTGCAGCAGGGTCAGGAGCACCGCCGGGAGGTCCGCGCCGCTGTCCGGCAGGGGATAGGCCTGGGGCCGCAGGAGCGCGCCGCCCTCCGCGGGGTCGGCGGCCGGACGGTAGACGACCAAGGCGTCGCCGCTGTCCGCTGCGTCCTGGGACAAAAGCCGGGACAGAGAATCCGGCGCGGCGCAGGCCGACAGGAGAAGCAGCCCCGCCAGCAGCAGCGCCAGGCACGCGCGTCGCCTCATGACCGGACCTCCTTTCCCGATTCCGCGGCCGGGAAGGTGACGGTGAAGCGGGTCCCGCCCGTCTCGGGCAGGGAGACCTCGATGGTCCCTCCGTTCGCCGCCACCGCGTCGTGGACGATGGCCAGGCCGAGGCCGCTGCCGCCGGAGGCCCGGGAGCGGGCCTTGTCCACCCGGTAGAAGCGGTCGAAGATGTGGGCGATGTCCGCCGCCGGGATGCCGATGCCGGTGTCCGAGACGGTGAGCACCACGTCGCTGTCCTCCCGGCGCAGGTCGAGCTCCACCCGACCGCCGGGGACGTTGTATTTGATGCCGTTTTCCGCGAGGTTGAAGATGATCTGGTAGAGATCGTCCGCCGCCGCGCGGACGGCGCAGCTCTCGTCGAGGCGCGTGACGATGGCCACGTTCTGGGCGGCGGCGAGGGGCTCGAGCAGGTGCAGCGTCCGCCGGACCACCGCCGCGGCCTCCACGGGCTCCCGCTGCCGCTGGGAGACCCCGGCGTCCAGCTTCGTGAGGTTCATGAGCTTTTCCGTGATGCGCTGCAGGCGCTCGGCCTCGCTGCCGATGTCCGTGGCGAACTCCCGCATGGTGTCGCCGTCCATGCCGTCCGACTGGGTGATGCTGTCGGAGAGGAGCCGGATGGCGGCGAGGGGGGTGCGAAGCTCGTGGGAGGCGTCGGATACGAAACGCCGCCGGGCCTCCTCGGTGCTCTCGAGGCGCCCGGTGAGGTCGTTGAACTCGTCGGAGAGCTCCGCGATCTCGTCGTTCCCGCGCACGTTCAGGCGATAGGCGTAATCCCCGGCGCTGACCACGTTCACGGCGGCGGCGAGCTTCTTGATGCGGTGTGTCAGCGTCGCCGCGATGAGATAGACCACGACGATGCCCACGCCGCCGAAGACGAGGGAGACGGTCCGCAGGTTCCGCTGCAGGCCGTGGATGATCTCTCCCTGCTCGGCGTCGCTCTCGGAGAGATAGACCGCGCCGAGGACCCCGCTGGCGGAGGGGACGGGCACGGCGGCCCGGCTCGTGAACACGTCGCCGGTGTAGGAGCAGAAGAACACGCTGCGTCCGTTCAGCGCGGCGCGGACCTCTGCGAGCAGGGCATAGCGGCCCGCCGCGTCGTCGTCCTCCGCGGTGTCGAAGAGGATGCGCCCGGCGGGATCGGTCACGAGGATGCGCGTCGCGGGGGTCACGTCGAGCAGCTCCATGACCTGGGCCGCGGCCTCGCCGGTGAGAGTGTCGAGGGCCGACAGGGAGCTCGAGATGACGAGCCCCTGGGACTGCAGGGAGCTCTTTTTCGCGGCGATGACCATGTCCCGGGTGACGAGCACGGGATAGATGTTCAGTATGAGCAGCAGCAGCGCGGTAAAGAGGGCAAAGGTGGCCGCGATCTTGAACCGGACGCTGCCGCGGCGCTTTTTCGGTCGGTCAGTCTTTGAAATAGTAACCCACGCCCCATTTGGTGATGATGCACTCCGGCTCCGCCGGGTGCCGCTCGAGCTTCTCCCGCAGGCGGCGGATGTGCACGTCCACGGTGCGGATGTCGCCCTGGTAGTCGTAGCCCCACACGAGGTCCAGGAGGTTCTCCCGGGAGTAGACCTTGCCGGGGTTCCGCATGAGGAGCTCGACGAGGTCGAACTCCTTCACGGTGAGGTCGATGACCCGGCCGTCCACCTCGGCGGTCCGGCGCTCGGTGTCGAGGGTGACGAAGCCGTGCGAGATGCGGGTCGCGGGGCTTCCCTGGGCGGCGGCCTGCATGCCGCTGCGCCGCAGCAGCGCCCGGACCCGGGCCTTGAGCTCCAGGATGTTGAAGGGCTTCGTGATGTAGTCGTCCGCGCCGTATTCGAAGCCGATGAGCTTGTCGGTGTCCTCGGTCTTTGCCGTGAGCATGATGATGGGCACGGCCGACGTCTCCCGGATCTTCATGCAGGCGGACAGTCCGTCCAGCTTCGGCATCATGAGATCCAGCAGGATGAGGTTGTAGGCGTTCGCGGCGGCCATCTCCACGGCGGTCTGTCCGTCGTAGCAGACGTCCACCTCATAGCCCTCGTGCTCGAGATTGAATTTGATGCCCTTGACGAGCAGCTCCTCGTCGTCAACGACCAGAATCTTCATGGGATGGTACCTCGTCTCCATAGGTGATGTAGGGGGCAAGCTCCGCGAAGGTGGCCTCGCCGATGCCGGGCACGGAGAGGACGTCGTCCTTCGACGTGAAGGCGCCGAGCTCCGCCCGCCGGGTCAGGATGCTCTCGGCGAGAACGGGGCCGATGCCGGGCAGGGCGTCCAGCTCCTCCACCGAGGCGTCGTTCAGATCAAGGCGGAAGACGGTCCCGTCCGCCGGAGCTGTCCAGGCCGTGTCGGCCGGGAGCGGGGGCCGCAGCAGGACCGCCGCCGTCAGTCCGGCGAGGACCGCCGTGGGGAGCGCGAGCCAGAGCGCCGCGGGACGCCGGATTTTGTTCATTGCAGCACACCAAGAAATATGAGTTGATTTTCCGCGGATTTTTTCATATAATGAATAAATGACCGGTTTTCGGACCGCTGCCCGGCATAGCCGCCGGGCCCGTCTGACAGTATCATACCATACTTTCGCGGAGAATGACATGAAAAAATTCAAGATCCTTTCGCTTGTTCTCATACTGCTGCTGGCTGCCTCGATCCTGCCCGCGCCCGCCCTCGCGGTGGATGGGCCGGAGCTCCTTTCGAACGCCGCGATCCTTGTGAACGCGGAGTCCGGCGAGGTCTATTTTGAAAAGAACGCGAACGAGCGCATCCAGCCCGCCAGCACCACGAAGCTCGTCACGGCGCTCCTCGTGGTGGAGGCCGTCGAGCGGGGCGACATCGGCCTGAGCGACGAGGTGACCGCCTCGGATTCGAGCCTCTATAACCTCGAGTACGACAGCTCGAACGCCGATCCCCAGATCAAGCCCGGCGAGACCATGTCGGTGCAGGACCTGCTGTATTGCACCATGCTGGTCTCCGCGAACGAGGCGTGCAACATCCTCGCGGAGTATCTGTCCGGCTCCGTGTCCTCCTTTGTGGACGCGATGAACGCCCGGGCGCAGGAGCTCGGCTGTGAGGGCACGCATTTCACGAACGTGAACGGCCTGGAGGATCCCGACCACTACTCCACCGCGGCGGACTTTGCCCGCTTTGCCTGCGCGGCCATGGAGCATGACCTCTTCGAGCAGATCTGCGGCACCCAGAGCTATACCGTGCCCGCCACGAACATGGCCGGGGAGCGCAGCCTCAAAAACACGAACCTCCTGCTGGACGAGAACAGCGAGTTCCACTACTCCTACGCCGACGGCATCAAGACGGGCTACTTCTCCGCCGCGGGATACTGCCTCGTCTCCTCCGCCGAGAAGGACGACATGCGGGTGATCGGCGTCGTGATGGGCGGTCCCAGCACGAACGACCAGTTCCGGGACAGCATCACCCTCTACAACTGGATGTTCGACAACTTCGAGATGCGCCAGGTCCTCAGCTCCACCGAGACGCGCATCACCGTCCCCGTGAGCATGGGAACGTCCGAGACCGTCGGCGTCCGCGCCGAGGACGCGGTCTCCGTCATCCTGCCCCGGGACTACGACATCTCGAAGGTCAGCTACCAGTACATCCTCTACCACGAGCAGACCGGGGAGGAGCTCACGGCGCCCGTGAACGCCGGCGAGACCCTGGGCGAGATCACCGTCGTGGAGACGGACGGCAGCGGGAACGTCACCCGCACCTTCGGCAGCTCCTATCTCGTGGCGGCGTCCTCGGTGGCCATGTCCCGGACGGATTACGTCCAGTCCGAGCTCGAAGAGCTTTTCTCCGCGCCCATCGTCCGCAAGGCGGTGACGATCCTCATCGTCCTCCTCGCGGTGTATTTCCTCCTCGTGACGATCTACCTCATCCAGCGCCTGCGCCACATGGCGAGCCTGCGCCGCGCCCGGCGGGACCGCGCCCGCCGCATGACGGAGGCCGAGGCCGAGTGGCTTTCCTTCCCGGACGAGGAGGAGCGTGAGCCCTCCATCGAGTATTTCGGGGAGGAGGACGAGGAGCCCGCCAGCCTGGAGGAAAAGGCTCCGCCGGCGCCGGAGCGTCCCGCCCCGGCCCGCCGGGACTTTGACGACGACTTCTTTGACAGCTTCTTCGAGAGCTGAGCGGCCATGACGGAAACGAAACGCCGCGTCTTCCTGCGGGGCATGAAGCACGGCCTGCCCATCGGCCTCGGATACCTCGCCGTGTCCTTTGCCCTGGGCATCGCGGCGAAGAACGCCGGCATGACGGCCTTCCAGGGCTTCCTCATGAGCTGGGTCGGCATGGCCTCCGCCGGGGAGTACGCCGCCATCACGGTCATCGGCGCGGGCGCGTCGTACTGGGAGATGGCGCTCGTCACCCTGGTGGCGAACGCGCGGTATCTCCTCATGAGCTTCGCGCTGAGCCAGCGGCTGAGCCCGGACACGTCCCTTCTCCACCGCCTCGCCATCGGCTACAGCGTCACGGACGAGCTCTTCGGCATCGCCGTGGCCCAGCCGAAGCCCCTGGAGCCGCTGTACTCCTACGGCTCCTACGCCGTGGCCGTCCCCATGTGGGCGGCGGGCACGGCCCTCGGGATCGTCGTCGGGAACATCCTCCCGGCCCGGGTGCTGAGCGCGCTGAGCGTCGCCCTGTTCGGCATGTTCCTCGCCGTCATCATCCCCCCGGCGCGAAAGAACCGGGTGGTCCTGCTGTTCGTGCTTCTGAGCTTCGGGGCGAGCTTCGCCGCGTCCCGGCTGCCCTGGCTCTCGGCCCTGTCCTCCGGCACCCGCGTCATCGTCCTGACGGTCCTGCTCGCGGGCATCGCCGCGCTGGCCTTCCCCGTGGACGAGGAAGAGGAGGCATCCAGTGAAGCATAACGTCTACCTTTACATCCTCGTGATGTTCGCCGTGGTGTACGCCATCCGCGTGCTCCCGCTGACCCTCGTGCGGAAGCCGATTCGGAGCCGATTTCTGCGGTCGTTCCTGTTCTATGTGCCCTATGTCACCCTCGCGGTGATGACCTTCCCGGCCATCGTGGAGGCCACCCAGTCCCCCCTCGCGGGGATCGCGGCCCTCGTCGTCGGGATCGTGCTGGCCTGGTGCGGCGCGGGCCTTTTCCCCGTGGCCGTCGTCTGCTGCGGGGTGGTGTTCGTTCTCGAGCTGTTCCTCGTTTGATACTATTCCTTGATAAAAAGATGACATACATGCATGGATGTGCTATAATAGTCAAGGGTGACGATTATGGCAAAGAAATATGAAATCAGCAAAGAAGG
>CAJOIG010000008.1 GCA_905234575.1 uncultured Oscillospiraceae bacterium | reverse complement strand
TGTGGTACAATTAACAAAGAGTGTATACTGTCGGATTGCGTCTGTCGGCACGGTCGTCCGGCGTTCGGAGCGATCCGTCGAAAACGAGCAAAAAGCAGCCGGACCGGCGATGCCGCGGCCGGAACCAAGGGAGGATACGATATGGCGCCAATGACCCGCGACGAGAAGATCTTCAAGCTCGGAAAAATCATCACCGACCGCAAGGAGATCCTGCTCGGCCTTGAGAAGATGTCAAAGGAGGCTCCGGAGTATTGGGGCATCGACTGCGGCCTGCAGTACGCCGAGCGGCGGTACGGCAAGAAGATCGCGGACGACTGCCTCGACCTTGCCCTGAAAATGGGCAAACGCAAGCCCAAGACCTTCGCGCAGCTCAAGGAGCTGAGCGGCTTCGACAGCGACTACCTGGAAACGGTGCTGGAGGCCCTGTGCCAGGTGAGTCTGGTGGAGTGGCACTTCGAGAACCTGGACGGGAAGAACCCCAACCACGAAAAACGCTGGGTGCTGGATATGTTCGTGCCCGGCAGCGCGGAGATCATGGTCATGCGGCCGGAGATCGCCCCGGCGACGCCGCAGGTGGCGGATTTCTTCGAGCGCATGACGTATCTGCCCCTGGCCGGCATCACGCAGATGGTGCCTCCCGGCGGCGCGGGCATCGGCATGCACGTCATCCCGGTGGAGAAGGCCATCCCCGCGGACTGCAAGTCCATGGACATCGAGCACCTGTCCCACTGGCTGAAGAAATACGACGGCCAGATCGGCGTCGGCGTCTGCTCCTGCCGCAAGCAGCAGCGCATCCGCGGCGAGGGCTCCGGCGACATCGAGACCGACTGGTGCATCGGCGTGGGCGACTTCGCGGACTACTGCCGCGAGACCGGCATGGGCCACGACATCACCTACGAAGAGGCCATGGAGATCCTCGAGAAGGCCGAGGCCCGGGGCTACGTCCACCAGATCACGAACATCGACGGCGAGAACAAGATCTTCGGTCTGTGCAACTGCGCCGTCGGCGTCTGCAACGCCCTGCGCACCTCCCAGCTCTTCAACACCCCGAACATGTCCCGCTCCGCCTACACTGCGGAGGTGAACCCCGAAAACTGCGTCGCCTGCGGCAAGTGCGTCGAGGTCTGCCCGGCTGGCGCGGTCCGCCTCGGCCAGAAGCTCTGCACCAGCCACGGCGAGGTGGAGTATCCCAAGTGCGAGCTGCCGGACGACAACGTCTGGGGCGAGGACAAGTGGAACTGGAACTACAAGAACGAGAACGGCGTCATCCAGACCTGGCCCACGGGCACCGCGCCCTGCAAGGCCGCCTGCCCGCTGCACATCGCCATCCAGGGCTACATCAAGATGGCGAGCGACGGCAAGTACCGCGAGGCGCTTGAGCTCATCAAGCGGGACAACCCGTTCCCCGCCGTCTGCGGCGCGATCTGCCGCAAGTACTGCGAGGACGAGTGCACCCGCGGCACGGTGGACGAGGCCCTCGCCATCGACGACATCAAGCAGTTCATCGCGGCCCAGGATATGGTGGCGGAGCACCGCTATGTGCCGCCCATGAACTCCTGCACGAGAAAGCCCTTTGACCAGAAGATCGCCATCATCGGATCCGGTCCGGCGGGCCTCTCCTGCGCGTACTTCCTCGCCATCGAGGGATATTCCCCCGTGGTGTTCGAGAAGGACGCCGTCCCCGGCGGCATGATGGTCACCGGCATCCCGAACTTCCGCCTGGAGAAGGACGTCGTGAACGCCGAGATCGACATCCTCCGGGAGATGGGCGTGCAGTTCCGCTGCGGCGTGGAGGTCGGCAAGGACGTGACCATCCCGCAGCTCCGGGAGGAGGGCTTCCAGGGCTTCTTCCTGGCCGTCGGCCTGACGAACGGCGGCAAGCTCGGCATCCCGGGCGAGGACGCCGAGGGCGTCATGCCCGGCGTGGACTGGCTCAAGACCGTGAACGCCGGCACGGCGGCCCCGCTTTCCGGCGACGTGGTCGTCATCGGCGGCGGCAACATCGGCGCGGACGTGGCCCGCACCGCCATTCGTCAGGGCGCTTCCAGCGTGAAGCTGTATTGCCTGGAGTCCTGGGACGAGATGCCCATGGGCGCGGAGGACCAGGAGCTCTGCAAGGCCGACGGCGTGGAGATCCACGACGCCTGGGGCCAGACCGAGATCGTCACCGTGGACGGCAAATGCGTCGGCGTCCGGTTCCGCAAGTGCCTCTCCGTCAAGAACGCCGAGGGCCGCTTCGACCCGAAGTTCGACGACGGCGAGACCACCGAGACCGCCTGCAAGACGGTGCTGTACTGCATCGGGCAGCGGGCGGACTGGAAGGAGATGCTCGCGGGCACGAAGTGCGAGTTCGGCCGGGGCAACACCATCCTCGTCGATCCCGTGACCCTGCAGACCGCCGAGCCCGACATCTTCGCCGGCGGCGACGCGGTCTCCGGCCAGAAGTTCGTGGTGGACGCCCTGGCGATGGGCCGCGAGGGCGCGGTCTCCCTGCACCGCTTCGTGAACGAGGGCCAGTCCCTTACCATCCACCGCAACACCCGGCACTTCACGCCGCTCGACAAGACCGACATCGTCGTTCCGACGGAGAAGAAGGACGCGCCCGCCCGCGCCGTCAAGGGCATCGATCCGACCAAGGTCCGCACCATGCACGACGAGCGCCTCGTCTTCACCGAGGAACAGATCAAGTCCGAGGCGTCCCGCTGCCTGAGCTGCGGCCGGAGCGTCGTGGACACGAACAAATGCCTCGGCTGCGGCATGTGCACCGTCCAGTGCAAGTTCGATGCCATCCACCTCTTCCGCACGAAGGGCGACGCCTATTCCCGCATGGTCCCGGCCGAGGACAAGTTCAAGGCCATCGGCGCGTACCTGCCCAAGCGGACGTTCAAGATCATCAAGAAGAAGGTCACCGGCAAGTCCGCGACGTGAGCGGCCCCGGTGTGAAGGAAGAAATATGCACGAACTGGGCCTTGTCAATTATGTCGTAAAGCAGGTAAGCGAGATCGCGGAGGAAAACCAGGTGAGCCGGGTCTGCTCGGTGACGCTGGAATTCGGCGAGGTATCGGGCATCGTGACCTCGTATCTCGACAGCTACTGGGACTGGTACACGAAGAAATTCCCCCTGTTCGACGGAGCGAAGCTCATCTGCGAGGAGATCCCGGCGATCACCTGGTGCGACGACTGCAAGCAGACATATCCCACCGTGAAATACGGAAAGACCTGCCCGTACTGCGGCAGCGGAAGGACCTGGCTGCAGCAGGGCAACGAAATGAACATCAAGCAGATCGAGGTGTCGTAGACACTTCTATTCGCACCGACGGCTCAATAAACCGGGCTTTTTGCGCCCGGTAACGAAAACTATCTGTTAATCTGGGTAGAAAAAGGAGTATACTATGGATAATCAGGAGCTGCGCCGCCGCAAGGAAGAACTGGGCTTCATCGACTACCGCGTCGCCTACAAGACCGGCGTCCACCTGGGCGTGGTCGAGGATTTCTTCGCCGGACGGACCGAGGAGCTCGCCCCCAAGGATCGCGAAAAGATCGAGGCGCTCATCGACACGGCGTCGAAAAAGAAATAAACGCCGCAAAACCCCGGACGACGGCGTTGTCCCGACGCCGGAAGCATTGAATGCAGCGGCTATGATCTAAGGGCAGGAGCTGCGGCTCCTGCCCTCGGCCGATCATCCATGGAGGTATTGTATATGGAAAAGTTCATACCGTACGCGAAGCTCTCGAAAAAGAAGCAGCGAGAGCTCGACAGAAAACGCCGGGGCACCTGGGGAAGCTTGAATCCGGTAACGAGAAAACCGGCGAACCCCAAGGCGTACAACCGACAGAAGGCACGGAAGTGGAATCACGATGATTTCCCGACCGTGCCTTCTGCGTTATGCGCGTAAAAAACCCGCGGGGAAACCGCGAGGCTCCTCGTACTTTTGCCGGTTTTACTGTACCGGTCAAGAAAAGCAGACACGAAAAGAGAAACGGTCTTGTGCATGCTTTCATGGAAAACAAGCGAAAAGAATCGAAAAAGAATCCGCCTCCGTCTCTTTATGTTCGGCGCGAGTTATGGTACAATCGGGTCAAACGAACATGGAAAAGGTGACAAGGAACGATGAGCGGCAAAAACGGGAGCTTTGACCTGCAGGCCTATCTGACGAAGGGCGTGGAGCAGGTGGTGGCGGATGTGGTTCGCGCGACGCTTGCCAATCCGCGGGAGAGCGCGTACATCGCAAAATTCGCCATGGCGAGCCGGGCCGCCTCCAAGAAACGGCGGGCCCTGGAGGATGCCGGGGAGCATGTCCCGTCCTATCTCATCGCGAGCATCACGAGCCAGTGCAACCTCCACTGCGCCGGCTGCTACTCCCGCTGCAACCACGCGACCGTGGACGCGGCGCCGGTGCGTCAGCTCACCGACGAGGAGTGGCTCCGCATCTTCCGGGAGGCGGAGGAGCTCGGTGTCAGCTTCATCCTGCTGGCCGGTGGCGAGCCGATGCTGCGGCGCGGCGTCATCGAAGCGGCGGGGAACATGCCGAACATCCTGTTTCCCATTTTCACGAACGGGACCTTCCTGGACGACCGGTTTCTTGCCCTGTTCGACCGCTGCCGGAACCTCGTCCCCATCATGAGCATCGAGGGCGAGCGGGAGGCCACGGACGCCCGGCGCGGCAGCGGCGTGTATGACCGGCTCATCGCCAACATGGACGAATTCCGGCGGCGCGGCATCATCTTCGGCGCGTCCGTCACGGTCACGACCCGGAACCTGCGGGAGGTGTCCTCGGAGGCCTTTTTGAAGCAGCTCTCTGACCGGGGCTGCAAGGCCGTGATCTTCGTGGAATTCGTGCCCGTGACCGAGGATAGCCGGGAGCTGGCGCCGGGGGACGCGGAGCGGGAATCCCTGCAGGGGGAGATCGACCGTCTGCGGCGGGAGCATCCGGAGATGGTGTATGTGTCCTTCCCCGGCGACGAGAAGAGCTCCGGCGGCTGCGTGGCCGCGGGACGGGGCTTCTTCCATATCAACTCCCACGGCGGCGCGGAGCCGTGTCCGTTCTCGCCCTACTCGGACATCAACGTGCGGGACACCTCCCTGCGGGAGGCCATGAACTCCCGTCTGTTTCGCGACCTGCGGGAGGGCGGGTATCTGCTGGAGGACCATGTGGGCGGCTGCATCCTGAACGAAAAACGGGAACAGGTCGAGCAGATCCTCCGTTCTGCCGGCGCCGCCGGAAGCCGGATCGGAGAGCCTGTTTCGGAGAGGAGAACTCGAGCATGAAAAAAGCGGTTCGGATCGTTCTGCGCGTGCTGCTGGGTCTGGTCCTGGCGCTCGTGCTGGCGTTCGTCGTGATGATGGTCATCGTTCCCGCGGCGGAACGCCCCGCGATGACGCCCGTCCCGGGTTCAGAACGCTGGATGGCGGACCTGGGGGACGACCGTCTCCTCAGCGAGCTCGTCCTTCCGGGCACCCACGACAGCGCCACGCGGAACGTCCAGCTCGCCTACATCACCAAGTGCCAGTGCCTCGGAATCGGGGAGCAGCTGGAGGCGGGCTTTCGCTATCTGGACATCCGGCTCGGCGTGGATGAGGCGACCGGCGGCCTGAAGCTCATGCACGGGTTCACGAACTGCACCGTCGGGCCCTGGCTGTGGTCCGAACCGCTGTCCCTGGAGGCCGTGCTGGCGGAGTGCTTCGCGTTCCTCGAGGCGAACCCGTCGGAGACTGTGGTCTTTGCCGTGAAATATGAGCATCCCAGTGTGCCGACGGCCGAGTTTGAGCGGATGCTGGACGCCTGCATCCTTCAGACGCCGGAGAAGTGGCTGTTGACCGACCGGCTCCCGACGCTCGGGGAGGCCCGGGGAAAGCTCGTGCTGTTCCTGCGCTGCGCGGACGAGGCCGGGCTTGGCACGTCGGCGGGCATCCCGTTCCTCTGGGCCGACCAGAACCTGCGGGAGGACGTGCGCCTGCATACGACGGCGGAGGAAAACGGTGCCTATACCCTGTGGGTGCAGGATCGGTTCCATTACGACGCGGAGGAAAAATGGGCCGCCTTTACCGCCGGCATGGAAAACGGCGCGGCCGATGCCGGGGCCGTCTCATTGAACTTCCTGTCCACGGCCGGACCCGCGGCCTACGGACATCCCTACAAATACGCCAAAGAACTGAACCGGAGGCTGATGGAGCTGGATGACCTCTCCGGATGGATCGTCCTGGACTTCGGCACCCCGGCGCTGGCGGAGCATATCTATGCTTCCAATTTCGAATGAAGAGGTGAAGGACCATGACCGAACGGGAATACATCGAAAAACAGGCGGAGGCCCTCGGCGTCCGCATCGTCGGAAAGCTCCGCCGCAGCGTGGAGCATGAGACCGCGGAGGTCGAGAAATGCTTTGCGGACGAGGCCGGGAATCTGTTCCTCCTGCGCCACGGCATCCTGACGATCCGCGGCGCGGACGGGACCGTGTACTGAGCCGGCGAAAGGATCCGGAAGGATCCGCAAGGATGATCGAATGTCTATGGAGAAAGACGCTCTTTTCAAAACCATGCGTCCGGCGAAGGCGCTTGCCGTCATGGCTATGCCGACGATCGCGAGCCAGCTGATCCTGCTGGTCTACAATCTGGCGGACACCTGGTTCATCGGGCGGACGAACGATCCGTATCGGATCGCGGCCTCCTCGCTTGCGCTGACGGTCTATCTGTTTCTGGCGGCGCTCGCCAATGTGTTCGGCGTCGGCGGCGGCAGCCTGATGGTGCGGCTGATCGGCGAGAAGAAAACGGAGGCCGCCCGCCGGGTGGCCTCCTACAGCGTCGCCCTTTCCGCCGTGGCCGCTCTCGTTTTCTCGGTCCTGGTCCTGCTGACCATGGAGCCGCTGCTGACCCTGCTGGGCGCCAGTGAGAACACGCTCCTCTTTGGAAAGCAGTACCTGTTCCCGACCGTGGTCCTCGGCGGCATACCGACGGTCCTCACGATCAGCATGTCGCAGCTTCTCCGCAACGCGGGGTATTCCCGGGAGGCGGGGATCGGGGTCGGTGTCGGCAGCCTTCTGAACGTGGCGCTGGACCCGCTGTTCATGTTCGTCCTCCTGCCGCGGGGAAACGAGGTCCTTGGCGCCGGAATCGCGACCCTGCTCTCCAACGTCTGTTCGCTGGCGTATTTCCTCGTCGTCTTTCGTCGGCTGCGGGACAGGACAGTGCTGGTCATTCCCCGCCGGATCGAGCGGATCGACCCGGAGCAGAAACGATCGCTGTACTCGGTCGGACTTCCGGCGGCGATCAGCGTCTTCCTGTTTGACCTCGTGACCATCGTTATCAACCGCCTGTCGGCGTCCTACGGCGATGTTCCGCTCGCGGCGATGGGTATCGTGCTGAAGCTCGAGCGGCTCCCGATCAACATCGGACTCGGCGTATGCCTCGGGATGGTCCCTCTCGTCGCGTACAATTACGGGGCGGGGGATCATGCGCGCATGCGGCAGTTCTTTTCGCTGGCGCGGCTCTCGATCCTCGGCTTCTCCTGCGTCTGCGCGGCGCTGTTCTGGGTGTTTGCCCGGCCCATCGTCGCGGCGTTCATCGCGGAGGAGGCGACGGTAGCGCAGGGCGCGGCCTTCCTGCGGGGACGGTGCCTGTCCCTGCCGTTTATGATGATCGGATACCATGTCGTGAACTATATGAACGCCGTGGACCGGGGAAAGGTCTCGTTCTTTCTGGCGCTCCTGCGCCATGTGGTCCTGCTCATACCGATCCTGCTGCTGATGAACGCGCTCTGGGGCCTTACCGGGCTGATTTGGTCCCAGCTTGCCGCCGATCTTCTGAACGCGGGCATCGCGGCTCTGATCTGCCGCCGGGTCAACGCGGAGATCGGCCCGTAACAGAAAAAGCCGCTCCGGAGGCCGATCCGGTCGATGCCGGGATCGGGTTTGGAAGCGGCAATGTGCGCTATTCGGTTGAAATCAAATTCTGAAAGAACAGCATGCGGAGGGAGCGACCCATGAAGAACGGTTTTTCCAGGAGGATACAATTCAATTCGCCGGTGATCCTGTCCTTTGCCGGGCTGTCCCTGCTCGCGCTGATCCTCGGCTATATCACCGGAGGCGCGTCGAACGCCGCTCTGTTTTCGGTGTACCGTTCCTCCCTCGCCAACCCTCTGACCTATGTCCGGCTGGTGACCCATGTCCTGGGGCACAGCGGCTACGAGCATTACATCAACAACATGCTGATGATCCTGGTGATCGGCCCCGCGATGGAGGAGAAGTACGGCAGCCGCGAGCTTCTGCGCGCCATCGTTATCACGGCGGCGGTGTCCGGCCTCGTGCAGATGATCTTCTTCCCGCATACGGCGCTCCTCGGGGCGAGCGGGATCGTGTTCATGCTGATCGTCCTGTCGTCGCTCGCCGGGATGGAGGAGGGAAAGATCCCTCTGACGCTCATCCTGGTGGTGATCTTTTACCTCGGCGGGGAGGTCGTCGCGGGCCTGTTTTCGCGGGACAATATCTCGCATCTGGGGCACATCCTCGGCGGCGCGAGCGGGGCGGTGATCGGCTATGCCCTCGAGCGGCGGAAAAAGCCTGCCCGCGGCGCGTGAATATGAGGCGGTCGGCGCTGCGGCTTATTTGTAGGAAACTGTTCCCTTGCGTTCGCCGCGGTCCTTGACCTCCGGTCCGGGGTACCCGAAGAACGCGGCGGCGTGCAGCTTGTATCCCTCCGGGATGAGCTCGGCCCTGAGCTCGGGATTGCGCTCAAAGACGTCCATCACCGTGGCGTGGTCCCAGCCGCTCATGATGCCGAGGGACGCGGCGGCGATGAACATATTCTCCATGGCTAGGCAGCAGTCCTGCGCGGCGGTGCCGCCCTCCTGGGCGGAGACGAGGATCATGACCGGGGCGTTGCGCATGGGATCGCCCATGGCGGGGATTCCGGGCGGCAGGGGAACGGCTCTCCGGGCGGCTCCGAACTTCGCCATCATTTCCGCGCTTTTGATGACGGTGAAATGCCAGGGCTGGCGGTTCATGCCCGTGGGGGCGTAAAGACCGGCGGTGATGATGGTATCCAGCGACTCGTCGTCGATGGGCCGGCCGTCAAACATCTTGTAGCTCCGGCGGGCCAGGATGCTCTTCATGGTTTCGTTCTGGATCATGAGGGGACCTTCCTTTCTGATTTTCGGTGGTTTTTAAGCAGAGCTTTTGCTTGTCCATATTTTACCGCATTTTTCAGAGCGGGACAAGGGGAAAAGAAAATCGGCAGAGTAACAAAAAAGAGGAGGAATAACGCAGATGAAGCTCACAAGGATCCTTTCCATGATGATCGCGGCGGCGATGCTGCTGACCTGCGCCGGGTTCGCGTCCGGCGAGGCCTCCGGCGGGCAGGCGAAGCTCCTGACGGTCAACGCCTCCGGGCTGACGGTGAAGGAGGGCGGCTCCTGGCTTCTGGAGGGCGAGCTGCCCCAAAGCGCGGAGGACATCACCGGGCTTCGGTTCCGGGCGGGCTCCGCAAAGGAGACGTTCCTGTCCGTGTCCGCGGCTGAGCACGTGGATCCGGCGGCGGACGGCTACACCGCGGTCCTTGGCAGCGCGGAGGAGCTGTATCCCGCGCCCAATTTCGCGGAGGTATACACGAACGACGGACTGAACCCCAATGCCGAGGGCTTCCCGCTGGACTACGGCTGGATCGGCCAGATCGACCGGGAGGCGTCGAGCCCCGGTTACGGCCGCTACACCGCAGTGACCGAGCAAGGTCAGGCGCTTCTGTCCCGGCTGCTGCCGGAGGATGCGGCGTACAGCGTCTTCGTCGAGGGCGATTCGCTCCCCGATGAGACCGGCGGCCGCCGCGGCCCGACGCAGGTGTCGGTCTCGGGCGGCGCGGCGCTGCTCGTTCAGAACGCGTACATCTACAGCGAGGGTCTGGAGGGCCTCGCGATCTCGAACAGCGGCACGGCCGGAAAGGGCTCTACCCTGGTCGTGAAGGACTCGCTTCTCGCGTCGCGGGGGTATGTCCCGGCATTCGCCGGGCAGGACGAGAACCTCCCGAACGACCCGCTGCTCGTCACGGGCGCGGACCGGACCAATCTCTCCGGCGGGGAGAGCAAAACGTATTACTATGACTCCGTCGTGACGGTGGACGGCTGGGCGTCCCTCTCGACGGACGGCGCCTCCGGCGACGGCGTGGACCTCGTGGCGGTGGATACCTTCGCCTCCGCGCTGCTGGGCGGCTACGGCATCTACGCGGACGGCAACTGCCGGGATTATCTCTACGGCACGGTCCTCGAGGGCGCGGAGATCGGCGTCATCATCGCCGGGACCGGCGAGGTGAGCCTGTTCGACGGGGACGACGGTCTGCCCGGCGGCGCGGGATACGGCGTCGGGAAATACGGCGAGATCGACCCGTACGCGTTTTCCGACGTCCGCGCCGGAGAGGTCGGCGGCTCGGTCATCGCCGGCGGGCGCAACGCGCTCATGCTCCATGTGGCGGGAACCTATACCGCGGATCGGAACGGATACTTCTTCGCCAAGGACAGCGCCCTCCTCACGGACCGGGCGCTCCTGTCGGACGAGGACACGGAATACAGTATCAACGCCTCCTGGTACGGCCGGGAGCTCAGTCCGAACATCCGGAAATACCTGGAGCTCGTGGAGGGCGACGTCATCCTCCTCAAGAGCGTGAACGCGGAGATCGTCCTCGACAACGTGGCGATGGAGAGCTACAACGGCGTCCTCATCCACTCCGTTCTGAACAACGACACGAGCACCCCCGCGACCCCGGCGGGCACGAATCCGGTGGGCACCTCCGTTCGGATGAGCAACATGGACGTGACCGGCGACATCGTGGACGACGATTACGAGCGGGTCATGCGCGTCACGCTGGACAATGCCGCGCTGAACGGCGCGATCACCTCCGGCACCTGCGAGGACTGGAACCGCTTCTGGCTGGACGCCGGGTATGCGGAGGACTATACCATCGGCCTCGCGTCCAACACCTTCGGCTCGGAGGAGCCCCTCGACCGGTTTGCCCACGACATTGCCGTCGGGGAGGACGGCGCTTATGTGACCACGATTTACGGCGATGACCAGGGGACGGAGCTGACCATGGAAAACGGCGCGGTTTGGAACGTGACCGGTCCGAGCCGCCTGACGAAGCTCTCCGTGGCCCCGGGCTGCGTGATCCGCGGCACGGTCACGGTGGACGGGGCCGCCGTGGATACCGCCGCCGGCGGCGCGTGGATCGGCGAGATCGAGGTGCTTCCCGCCGCGTCCGGCGCGAGCGGGGAGGGGCCCTTCGTCGGCCTCGCCAACCCCTGGCGGGAGGCGTCCGCCGCGGAGATCGAGAGATCGACGGGCCTTGCTCTGGTCGTGCCCGACGGCGTGGAGGCGACGACGCGGTATATGGCCGGCATGGCGGAGGCGATCTGGACCTGGAACGGCGTGGAGGTCCGGGAACGCATTTCCCGCAGCGACGCCGCGCCCGACCTGGACACGGAGACCCTGACGGCCCTGTCCGGCGTGTACTTCACCGGTATGGCGACGCAGTCGAAGGAGCTCATCGTCGGCGGGCGCTGCCCCGGCTACATGGAGTTCTGCCGCGGCTCCTACGGCGCGATGCTCTGGTACGACGCGGACGCCGGGCTCGTGTACACCCTGTCCTTTGACAAGACCGCCGATCCCAAGTACCTGGGCGATACGGCGGAGTGGATCACGCCCCTCCAGAGCGACGCGGAGGAGGACAGTATGATCGTCATCGACGGCTGCGCCATCGCCCACGACCTGTCCGCCGTGCCGGTGGAGACGGTCACGGACCCGTCCGACTACCTGTGGAAGGTGGTCAGCGGCTACGGGATCACCTATACGGATGAAAACGGCGTCGTCTGGGGCATCTACCGCGCCGGGCAGGCGGGGGTGTTCGAGATCGTGGTCTCCTCGACCGAGGCGCCGAGCCCCTGGACGGTGGACGGGCAGATCTGGGTCGGCGGCTCAAAGCTCGTGGAGCTCTGCGTGGAGGACGGACGGCTCACCCACATCCTGACGGACGAGCTGGTCAGCGGCCCGGCGTACGATGTGGAGATCCGGTGACACGGGGCGCCGTGGTTTTCGAGCATTGACCGCAAGGAGAGACGTATGAAATACGGAGAAAGCACATTCGATATAATCTATCTGCTGTTTGCCATCGTCATGGGCGTCTGCATCCTCCGCCGTCGCCGGGATGCCGTCGGGCGGCAGATGGGCATCGCCGTTCTGATCCTGGGCTGCGGGGACTCCTTCCATCTGATCCCGCGTGTGCTCAACTACTTCGTGGACGGCAATTTCACCCCGTGGCTGGGCTTCGGGAAGCTCGTGACCTCCGTTACGATGACGGTGTTCTATCTGCTGCTGTACCGTCTTTGGCTCCGGGTATACGGGGAGCGAGAGGAGCGGAAGCTGAGCATTGCCGTCTATGCGCTGACGGCGGCGCGAATCCTGCTGTGCCTGCTGCCGCAGAACCGCTGGCTCGAGAATGAGAGCTCCATGCTCTGGGGCGTCGTCCGCAATATCCCCTTTGTCGCGCTCGGCGGGATCGATGTATGGCTGTTCTTCCGCAAACGAGCGGAGCTTCGCGTCCTGCGTCCCGTCTGGCTCCTTGTCACGCTGTCGTTCCTCTTTTATATCCCGGTCGCGGTGGGGGCCGGTCTCGTCCCCATGCTTGGGATGCTGATGCTGCCGAAGACCGTGTGCTATATGATTCTGATCTGGGTGTTTTGGAAGCTCGCCCGCGAGGACGGGGCAGGATCCAAAGAGCCCTAAAGAGGTTGGCATCCGCCGCATAGAAAAAGCCCGTGGAGATTTTCCACAGGCTTTTTTATGCGTTTGTTCCGGGTCGGTCGTTCCGCGGGGACCCGGTCCGGACACTTCGCCGGAGGCGGCGTCTTTCTTTTATAAGGAAATGTGAAAAACCATCGGTTTTTTGTAGAAATCGTTGAAGTCTTATGATATAATACTTTGTCAGAATATCGACATATGACGATCCGACTTTGGGGAAGCGCGGTATTCGGCGTCGATGGTATTGTGAGACCTGGAATATCCTGACGATTGGAAGAGGCGTAAAGATGTACTATTCTGCCATTGGCCTGCTGGGGATCTTCCTTCTTTTGATTCAGAATTACGACATTCTTTTCCGGCGGGGCGTCAGCCTCCAGACGCCGGTGTGGAAGACCTACCGGCGGTTTCTGATCGCCGTTCTGCTCTATTATGTCACGGACATCCTCTGGGGCTATCTGGAATCCCGCCATCTGCGGGTCCTGCTCTTTGCCGATACGTCGCTGTACTTCGTCGCGATGGCGGCCGGCGTGCTCCTCTGGACGCAGTACGGCGTGGCCTATCTGGAGGAGAATACCCGGTTCGGCCGGTTCCTTATCACCGCCGGGCGCGTCCTTGCGGCGGCGGTCACCCTTCTCTCGGCCGTCAACCTCTTCGTGCCGGTCCTCTTCACGGTGGACGGCGACTGTGTGTATCACGCGTACCCCGTCCGATACGCGATCCTGGGCGCGCAGGTCCTGCTGCTTCTCCTGGTCTCGATCTATACGACGTCGTCGATTCTTCGGGAAAAGGATCTGGACGGAAAGCAGAAGCGCTATCGGACGATGGGGCTGTTCGGACTCATCATGGCGGTCTTTCTGACCACACAGCTCTATTTCCCGTATCTTCCGCTGTATGCGATCGCCTTTATGCTGGGGACCTGCCTGCTCCACACCTTCGTCATCACCGACGAGAAGGAGGAATACCGGAACGGACTGCAGGAGGCGGCCAGGATCGCGGAGATGATGAAGTCCATGGCCATCCTTCTGGACAACATTCCCGGGCTGAGCTTCTCCAAGGACGCGGAGACCGGCGTCTTTCTGGCCTGCAACCGGGCGTTCGCGGAATACGCCCGGAAGGACAGTCCGGAGGACGTGGTCGGCCTTACCGACGCGGATCTTTTCGATCCCGTGACGGCGGAGCATTGCATGGAGGACGACCGCATGGCGCTGTCCATGGATGAGCCGTACATCTTCTTTGAGGAAGTGACCGACGCCTCCGGCAACCGGAAGCAGCTCCAGACGACCAAGCTGAAATTCGTCGACCCAGCCGGGCGGCTGTGCCTTCTGGGCATTTGCTCCGATGTGACGGATATGGTCCGCATCCAGCGGGAGAACGCCACCACCAGGGAGGCGTACGAGCGGGCGCGGAGCACCGGCATCATCTATAACCACCTCGCCCAGGCGCTGGCCCGCGGCTATACGGACCTGTACTACGTCAACATGGACACCGGCGAGTTCATCGAATATCAGACAGACGACGATCTCGGCGTGCTCACCGAGGCGCGGCGCGGTTCGGATTTTTTCGAGGGCTGCGAGCGGGACGCCAAGCTGTTCGTCCATCCGGAGGACCAGGATGCGTTCGTGCGGGCCATGGACCGCGATTTCCTTACACAGGCGCTGGCGCGGAACAAGGTGTTCGTGATGACCTACCGCCGGATCAAAGGCGGCCGATCCTTCTATGTGATGATGAAGGTCTCCCGCATGGAGGACGACGAGCGCTTCCTCGTTCTGGGCGTGACGGACATCGACGAGCAGATCAAGCAGCGCCGCCTGGAGGAACGCCTGCAGGAGGAGCGCATCATCTACGCCCGCCTCCATGCCCTTACCGGAAGCTTCCTCTGCATCTACGTGGTGGACCTGGAGACGAATCGATACCGCGAATTTGCCGCGACCGACGATTATGTGGAGAGCTTCTCGCAGGCCAAGGAAGGCACGGACTTCTTTGCCGCCGTTCGGGATGCCTCCCGGGACTTTAACCATCCGGACGATCTGGAGCGCTTCCTCTCTGTGTTCACCAAAGAGAACATCATGGCCGAGATCGAGCGAAGCGGCATCTTCACTCTGGGCTACCGTCTGTACATGGAGGGAAAACCCCGCCACGTCCAGCTCAAGGCCGCCATGGTGGAGGAAAAGGAGGGACCCCGTCTGGTGGTCGGCATCAACGACATCGACGTGCAGGTCCGGCAGGAGGAGGAATACGGAAGGCGTCTCGCCCAGGCGCAGACCCGAGCCAGCATCGACGCGCTGACGGGCGTCAAAAACAAGCGCGCCTATCTTGACGCGGAGGCCCGGCTGGACAGCCAGATCAAGGAGGAGCGTCTGCCGGAGTTCGCCGTCGTGATCCTGGATGTGAACGATCTCAAAATAATCAACGATACCGCCGGCCATCAGGCGGGGGACCAGTGCATCCGCGACGCCTGCAAGACGATCTGCGACATTTTCAAGCACAGCCCCGTTTTCCGCGTCGGCGGCGATGAATTCGCGGTGATCACGCAGGGGAACGACTATGCCCGCATCGACGAGCTGCTGGAGCAGGTGGACGCGCACAACGCGGAGGCCGCCCGCACAGGAGGGGTCGTCGTCGCCTGCGGCATGTCGAGATACGACAACGACGGCAGTGTCGCCCCGGTGTTCGAGCGGGCGGACCAGAACATGTACGAAAACAAGAACCTGCTGAAACACCGCGCGGAGTGACAGTGCCTCGTCCGATTGGAAAGCCCCGCGGGCACCGTGCGCTCCCGTCCTCCCCGGCGCATGGAATTGCAAAGAATCTGCTCCTTCCCGCATGGGAAGGAGCAGTCAGTATCCATGGGTTCCGACCGGCGGACCCTCACGGGGAACCGGTCGTTTTCCGGTAGACCCGGGCGACCAGCCGGTTCACCATCCAGACCCACACGCAGGAGGAGATGGCCGAGACCAGCACGGAAAACGGCAGCGCGTGGAAGAAAGCCGCCGGAAAGTCGGGGATCGGTCCGATGGCCATGAAGGTCATGAAAAAGTTCATGAGCACGCCCATCAGCGCGCCTCCGGCCAGCCCGGAGACGAGGTACGCGGGCAGTGCTTTTTTGCTGCACCGCAGTCCGCGGGCGACGAGGTCGCCGAAGGCGGGGATGCGGAGAAACAGCGTCAGCATGACCCCGGCGCAGTAAGCGCAGGCAAAGGTCCGGCACAGCGAAACCGGGCTCGTCTGTCCCAGATACAGGGAGACGGCGATCGTCATCGTCAGTCC
>CAJOIG010000007.1 GCA_905234575.1 uncultured Oscillospiraceae bacterium | reverse complement strand
AACTGGCACAAGACCAAGGCCGGCACGCCCACCATGGGCGGCGTCATCTTCATCGCCGCTGTGACTGTGGTCGTCCTGACCGTGGGCTTTTCGGACTATACACGGGGCAGCCGCGGCGCGCTGTTCGTGCTGCTGTTCTCCCTGTTTTTCGGGGCCATCGGCTTCCTGGACGACTTTGAAAAGCTCAAAAAGAAGCAGAATCTCGGCCTGTCGCCCAAGGCGAAGTTCATCCTGCAGCTCGCCGTGGCGGTTGCGCTGCTGTATCTGCTCCGCCTGGAGGGCTACCTCGAGCCGCATCTGTACATCCCGTTCTGGGATACCACCGTCCGGATTCCCGAGTGGCTGTATTTCGTGTTTGCGGCCTTCGTGGTCGTGGGTACGGTGAACGCCGTGAACCTGACGGACGGCCTCGACGGCCTTGCCGCCAGCGTGACCATCCCGGTCATGGTGTATTACACCGCCATCGCCTACATGTGGGGGCGGCAGTTCGCCGGCCTGGATGTGTTCACGGCGGGTCTCACCGGCGGCCTGTTCGGCTTCCTGCTGTACAATTTCTATCCCGCCAAGTGCTTCATGGGCGATACCGGCAGCCTGTTCCTTGGCGGCGCGGTGTGCGGCATGGCTTTCGCGCTGGATATGCCCCTCGTTCTGGTGCCCGTGGGGATCATCTTTATTCTGGAGACCCTGTCGGACATCATCCAGGTCGGGTACTTCAAGCTCACCCACGGCAAGCGGGTGTTCAAGATGGCGCCCTTCCACCACCATCTCGAGATGGGCGGCTGGACCGGGCATAAATGGAAGGAAACGCAGATCGTGGCGCTGTTCACCTGCGTCACCGTCGTCTTCTGCGTGATCGCGTTTTTCGGCACGATCCACCGCTTTGGCCTGTAACACAAGCGCACACGAAGGGAGGGGAGAACCGCTGTGAACGAACAAAGCCGATCCGTCCGCTATGAGAATACGCGTCTGGCGGACTATACCGCGGACGACAGCATCGACCGCGGTCATGTGGACATCCCCTTTGCCATGCTGGCGCTGCTCCTGCTCGCCATCGGCGTCGTGATGGTGCTCTCGTCGAGCTATGCCCGCGCCTACTACGACGTGGAGGGCATCACCCACCACAACGCGACGTATTACTTCGTCCGGCAGGCGCTGTTCGCCATGTGCGGCGTCGGTGTCATGCTGGTCTGCTCCCGCCTGCCCATGGGCTTTTATCGCCGGGTTTCCTTCATCGTGTTCATCATCTCCATCGCCCTTCTGGTCCTTGTGGCGTTCATCGGCGCGGTGGGCGGCGGCGCCCAGCGCTGGATCGACCTCGGCTTCACCACGTTCCAGCCCTCGGAGCTGACCAAGGTCGGCGTGGTGCTGTATTTTGCGCTGCTCATCTGCCAGAAAAAGGACGACATCCGCACGATGCGCGGTCTCGTGCCGTTCGTGGGCTGGCTCGGCCTCATCGCCGTGCTGCTCGCCCTGGAGCCGCACATGTCCGCGCTCGTCATCATCGGCACGCTGGGTCTCGTGATGCTGTTCGTCGGCGGCGCGGCTCTGCGCCTGTTCATCTTCGGCGGCATCGGCGCGGCGGGCGCGGCGGGTCTTGCTTACGCGCTGTTCCCCTACGTCCGGCAGCGCCTCACCGCCTGGACGGACCCCTTCGCGGACGTGGCGGGCTCCGGCTGGCAGGTGGTGCAGTCTCTGTATTCCATCGGCTCCGGCGGGCTTCTGGGCCTCGGCCTCGGCAATTCCCGGCAGAAGTACCTCTACTTGCCTGAGGAGCACAACGACTATATCTTCTCCATCGTCTGCGAGGAGCTCGGCTTCATCGGCGCGATCCTCATCCTCGCGCTGTTCGCGCTGCTCATCATCCGCGGCTACTGGCTCGCCATGCACGCCCGGGACCGGTATTCCTGCCTTGTCTGCGTCGGCATCACGACGCTGTTTGCCCTTCAGGTCATCCTGAACGTCGCGGTGTGCACGAACACGATCCCGAGCACCGGCATCTCCCTGCCGCTGTTCAGCTACGGCGGCACGGCGCTGCTCCTGCAGATGGGCGAGATCGGGATCGTCCTGTCCATGTCCCGGGACATCCCGGAAAAGAGGTAGCGGCCATGCGCGTATTGTTCACCTGCGGCGGCACCGCGGGCCACATCAATCCCGCCCTCGGCGTGGCCGGCCGGATCCGCGAGCTCATCCCCGACGCGGAGATCCTGTTCGTCGGCGCGGAGGGCAAGATGGAGACGGAGCTCGTCCCCCGGGAGGGGTACGCCCTGCGTACCATCCGCATCGCGGGCTTCCGCCGCGGCCTGAGCCCGAAGAGCCTGAAGGAAAACCTCCGCACGGCGGACCTTCTTCGCCGCGCCATGGCGGATTCCCGGCGGATCCTCCGGGAGTTCCGGCCGGATGTGGCGGTCGGCACCGGGGGCTATGTCTGCTTTCCTGTGCTGCGCCAGGCGGCCCGGCTCGGCATCCCCACGGCGGTGCACGAGTCGAACGCCGTGCCCGGTCTCACGACGCGCCTTCTGGAGCGCTCGGCGGACCAGATCATGGTCGGACTCGAGGAGAGCCGGAATGCCTACCGCGATCCCTCCAAGGTGGAGCTCACCGGCACCCCGGTGCGGGTGGAATTCCTTCATACCGAGAAAACCCGGGCCCGGCGGGAGCTGGGTCTGCCCGCTGATGAGCCCATCGTCGTCGCGACCTTCGGCTCCCTTGGTGCGGGCTATATGAACGAGCGGATGCTGGAGCTCATCCGCGCCATGGGCCCGGACCCCGGCTTCCGCCTCATCTACGGCACGGGCAAGCAGTATTACGACGCCGTTCGCGGGGCCCTGACTACCGATGCGCTGCGCTCCGGCCGGATCGATGTCCGGGAGTACATCTACGATATGCCGAAGATCATGGCCGCGGCGGACGTGCTCCTCTGCCGGGCGGGCGCCTCCACCATCGGAGAGCTGACCTTCCTCGGCAAGCCCGCCGTGATCGTCCCGAGCCCGAACGTCGTGAACCATCACCAGGAGAAGAACGCCCGGGTCCTGGCGGAGGCCGGCGCGGCCCGGATGCTGCTGGAGGGACAGTTCACGGGGGAGGACCTTCTGCGGACCGTGACGGAGCTTCTCTCCGATCCCGCGGCCCTCGCGGCGATGCACGAGGCCTCCGCGACCATGGGCGTCCGAAACGCCACGGACCGCATCACCTCCATCGTCCTCGGCCTCGCGGAACGCTCGAAGAATAAAGGATAAGATACTATGGCAAGATACGACCGATACGGCGCCGCCCGCAAGAAGAAAAAACGCGGCTCTCTGTTCGCGCCGATCTCCGTCCTGCTGGTGGGCGTGGCGCTGCTGTTCGGCATGGGCGTCTTCTTCCGCGTCCAAACCATCGAGGTGGTCGGCGCGGTGTCCTATTCCGACGAGGAGATCATCGACGCCTCCGGCATCGACATGGGGGACAACCTCTTTTTCATCAACCGCTTCTCCGCCTCAAGCCGCATTTTTGCGAAGCTCCCTCTGGTGGAGGAGGCGTCCATCGAACGCAGCCTGCCGAACAAGATCATCATCTCCGTGGACGAGAGCTATGCTCTGGCCTACGTCGGCTGGGAGGGGCAGAGCTGGATGATGACCGGCAACTGTAAGCTCCTCGGCAGCGGAGAGGGACCGGAGCTCGACGGCCTCATCCGGGTGCTGAACGTCACGCCGCTTTCGCCGAAGGCCGGCGAGATCCTCACCGTGGACGAGGCGGACAGCCTGAAGCTGACATACCTGCAGACGCTCCTGCGGGCCATGCAGCAGATGGACATGACCCGGGACGTGACGGACCTCGACATGGAAAACTCCGCCGATCCCACGTTCCGCTATCTGGACCGCTTCACGGTCCGCATGGGTCCGAACGACAACACGGAATACAAGCTCCGCATGCTTCTGAGCGCCGTCGCCCAGATGGAGAGCGACATAACCGGCACGGTGTACCTCTCGGAAGGGACGACCGTCCACGTCAGCCCGGACTGATCATGGTTTCTTATCAATTTACATAATATTTTTCAAGAAACTATTGACCTGCTCGGTTTTTCGTAATAAAATGTAACATAAGAAATTGTGACGGAAAAAACCGTTTACACCATACACGGGAGGCAAATGAATTATGGCAGATCGTATCGTTGAGACCGGTCCGGAGAATGTCGTTACGCTGAAGGTCGTCGGTATCGGCGGCGCGGGCGGCAACGTCGTCAATCGCATGGTCAGCTCCGGCACCAGCGGCGTGGAGTTTATCGCGGTGAACACGGACCGCCAGGCCCTTTCCATGTCCACGGCGGACCAGAAGATCCAGATCGGCGAGAAGCTCACCCACGGTCAGGGCGCCGGAAGCGACCCCACCGTCGGCGGTAAGGCCGCGGAGGAGAGCCGCAACGAGATCGCGAAGGCCCTGGAGGGCACCGATATGGTCTTTATCACCGCCGGCATGGGCGGCGGCACCGGCACCGGCGCGGGCCCCGTCATCGCGGACATCGCCCGGGAGGCGGGCATCCTCACCGTCGGCGTCGTCACGAAGCCCTTCGGCTTTGAGGGCAAGAAGCGCATGACCCAGGCCATGACCGGCATCGACGAGCTCCTCGGCAAGGTGGACAGCCTCCTCGTCATCCCGAACGACCGCCTGAAATACGCCACCGACCAGAAGGTCACCTTCGCGAACGCCTTTGAGATCGCGGACGAGGTCCTGCACCAGGCCGTCACCAGCATCTCCGACCTCATCAAGAACACCGGCTTCATCAACCTTGACTTCGCGGACGTCTGCACCATCATGCGCGGCGCGGGCTTTGCCCACATGGGCGTCGGCCACGCCGTCGGCAAGGGCAAGGCGGAGGACGCCGCCCAGATGGCCATTTCGAGCCCGCTCATGGAGACCTCCATCAACGGCGCCCGGGGCGTTCTCATCAACATCACCGGCTCCGAGGACATGGGCCTCGAGGACGTGGAGGTCGCCGCGAACCTGGTTCAGGCCGCCGCGCATCCCGACGCCAACATCATCTTCGGCGCGAGCTTCGACAACTCCATGGAGGACGAGATCCGCGTCATCGTCATCGCCACCGGCTTCGACGACGACAGCCCCACGGCGAAGGCCGTCGCCGCGAGCAGCGCTCCGGCGCCCGCCGCTCCCGTGGAGGACGTGAAAGAGAACCTCTTCTCCAATGCGGCCCAGTCCGTGGCCGAGGCTCGGCCCGCCGCCGCGCCGGAGGAGGAAGATCCCTTCGACAGCATCTTCAAGATCTTCAACTCCAAGTAAATCTCGGATAGCATGAAGCCTCCCCGTTCGTTTTGAACGGGGAGGTTTATTATGCGAAGCAGCGCAGGATGAGGCGGCGCTTCTCCTCGGCGGCGGTTGCCGTCTCGGCGGCGTATGCGGTCAGTGCTGCCCGCAGATCGCCGTCCGCGTGCCGGGCGGCAGACTCATAGGTTTTTGCCGCGCCTTCGTCCCGCAGCATGGCGCTTCGCAGGGCGGTGAGACGGTTTCCGGCGCAGGGACAGCTCTCCCCGGGGAGCGGCAGACTGCCGTCGGCGAGGAAGGCCTCCGCCCGCAGCCGCTTGGCCCGGGCTCCCGCCTGACAGGCGTGCCGCAGGAGGAGCGTCCGGCCTTCGCTGCGAAACCGGCCCGATAGCGTGCGGTCAAAGTCCGCCGCCCGTTCCGCCTCCGCCGCCATGTCCCGCAGCGGGTTTTCCGGCGTCGGGCGTTGCTCGTCCGTCGTCTCCGTGCTTCCGTGAACGCGGCTCCATACCTGGGAAAAATCCTCCAGCGAGCTCTGCCAGCGCAGGAGCTGATACTCGTTCGATTCCATAGAAAACGACCTCCCACTTTCATCCTATGCGGGAGGTCGTTTTCGTGTCCGTATCAGCGGTAGCCGTGGGTGCGGACGGAGTTCAGCACGATGGCGAAGCCGTCCGGGTCGAGGTGGATGCCGTCGCCGTTGCCGTAGTCCTCGACGAGGTTGCCGTCCGGTCCCATCAGCGCGTCGTGGGTGTTGAGGTATCGGGTCCCGGTGGCGACCGCGATGTCGTATACCCAGACGTTCGCGGCGTTGACGCGCTCGTTGTTGATGCCCTCGGGCGCCTGCCAGTCAATGACGGGGTAAATGGAGTGGCAGATGATCTTCGTGTCGGGGCTCAGGTCCTGAATGGCGCCGATGAGATCCGTGTACTCCTCCTTGAAGGACGCCTCGTCCATAAAGGAGATGCCGTTCACGCCGAGGGTGACGACGAGGATCTCTGGCTGGATCTCCGCCACGGCGTCCCGGATGGACATGCTGCGGCTGGAGCCGTCGTCGGCATAGACGTCGATCTCGGCATAGCTCTGGGCGTTGAGGGTCAGCGTGCCGCTCGAGGGCGTCCAGATCTGTGATTTGGGCAGCACACCGTAGGCGAGCATGCCGTAGGTGGTGCTGTCGCCAAGGAAGATGCATTTGTCGAGGTATTCCTGGCCCATGTCGTCGGTGAGCTGGAGCTCCGTGGGGATGGGCTCCGGCGTCGGCTCCGGGGTGGCCTCGGGTGTGGCCTCCGGCGTGTCGGCGGGAGCGGAGGGCTCGGAGGGTTCGGAGGTCTGGGCGGCTGCCGTCGCGGAGACGGCGGGCGCTTGCCCGGCCGGGGCCTTCGTGCAGGACACGAACAGCGTCACGAACAGCGCTGTGACAGCGCACAGCACGATGGCGGTCATCCACATCAGGTGGAAATAATCGCGGATGGATCGTTCTTTCATGGGTCTCTCCTGTAAGGACAGGGGAAGCAAGCGCTTCCCCTGTTGGTGTTTGTTGTCGGTATGATCACTCCGCCTCGGCCAGGGCCTTGGCTTCCTCGATGATCTTCTGCTGGACGTTGCCGGGGACCTCGTCGTAGCGGACGAACTCCAGCGTGAAGGAGCCGCGTCCCTGGGTCATGCTGCGAAGGTCGATGGCGTAGGTGGTGACCTCGGCCATGGGGACCTCGGCCTCGATGACCTGCATGCCCTCGTGGGCGGTCATGCCGAGCATGGTTCCGCGCCGCTTGGACTGGATGTCGGAGAGGATGTCGCCCATGTTCGCGTCGGGAACGGTGATCTTCATGAGGCCGATGGGCTCCATGATGACGGGGTTCGCGTTCACGAGCTCCTTATAGGCGAGACCGGCCGCGGTCTTGAACGCCATTTCGGAGGAGTCGACGGGGTGATAGCCGCCGTCGTACAGGACGGCCTTGAGGTAGACCATGGGATAGCCGGCGAGGACGCCCTTCTCGCAGCACTCGCGCAGGCCCTTTTCCACGGCGGGGAAGAAGTTCTTGGGAACGGAGCCGCCGAAGACCTCCTCGGCGAAGATCATGTCTTCCTGCTCGGTCTGGGGCTCGAAGCGGATCTTGACGTCGGCGAACTGGCCGTGACCGCCGGTCTGCTTCTTGTGGCGGCCGTGGGTGTCGAGGGTCTTGCGGATCTTTTCGCGGTAGGCCACGCGGGCGGGGGAGAGCTCCACCTCCACGCCGAACTTCGTCTTGAGCTTGGAGCAGAGGACGTTGATGTGCATATCGCCGGCGCCGGCGACCACCTGCTGGTGGGTCTCGGCGTTCAGGGTGACGCTGAAGGTCGGGTCCTCCTCGTTCAGACGGGCGAGGCCTTGGGCGACCTTGTCGTCCTGGCCCTTTACCTTCGGGGCGATGGCCATCTGGTAGCAGGGGACGTCGAACTCGATGCCGGGCAGGGCCTCCACCGCGCCGGGGGCGCAGAGGGTGTCGCCGGTCTTGGTGTCGCTGAGCTTGGAGACGGCGCCGAAATCACCGCAGCCGATCTCGGGGACCTCGGTGTTTTTCTTGCCCTGCATGGCATAGACGTGGCCGAGCTTTTCCTTGGCGTCGGAGCGGGCGTTCGTGAGGGTCATGTCGCCGGTGACCTTGCCGGAGACGACCTTGAACAGGGAGAACTTGCCGAACTGGTCGGAGACGGTCTTGTAGACGATGACCTTTGCCGGGCCGTTGGGATCGAGGGGCTTGCCGCCCTCGTTGGGCTCGGGGAAGATGGAGATCGCGGCGTCGAGGAGGACGCGGGTGCCGAGGCCGGTGAAGGCGCTGCCGCAGTACACGGGGCAGATGCTGCCGTCCGCAACGGCGGTGCTCAGCGCGCCGGAGATCTCCTCGGGGGAGAGTTCCATGGTCTCGAGGTACTTCTCCATGAGCTCCTCGCTGGTCTCGGCGGCGGACTCGGCAAGCTCGGTATAGAGCTCCTCGAGACGGCCCTCCATCTCCGCGGGGACGGGCATGTCGACGCGCTTGCCGTTCTCCATCTTGAAGGCCTTCTTTGTGATGACGTCCACGATGCCGACGTACTTGTCGCCCTGCTTGATGGGCTCGGTCATGGCGCAGACAGAGTTGCCGAAGGCCTCGCGCAGACTGTCGAAGGTCCGGTCGAAGTCCGCGTGGTCCTCGTCGAGCTTGGAGATGTAGATGGCGCGGGGCTTTCCGGCGGCCTTGAGGAGCTTCCAGCTCTTCTCGGCACCGACGTTCAGGCCGTCCTTCGCGGAGACGCAGATCACGCCGATGTCCGCGACGCGCAGCGCCTGGCGGACCTCGCCGGCGAAATCGAAGAAGCCCGGCGTGTCGATGAGGTTGATCTTGAAGCCCTGCCAGTTGGCGTACATGGTGGCGGCGGAGATGCTGATCTGACGGCGGATCTCCTCCGCGTCGAAGTCGGAAACGGTGTTGCCGTCCACGACCTTGCCCATGCGGTCGGTCATGCCGGTGATGGAGAGGATGCTCTCCGCCAGCGTGGTCTTGCCGTTGCCGCCGTGGCCGAGAAGAGCGATGTTGCGGATCTTCTTCAGTTCTGTGCTCATAGGGTTTTCTCCTTCTATAAAATCAATAAACCAGGTACAGAGTTGGATGATGGGCGCTTTCCCGCGCCACGATTAAATATTATACACGATTGCGTAATCCTTGGCAATAGCTTATCGGCGCGAATTCTCGCCCGAAACGGACTTTTTCACCGGTTGGGGCCAAGGGAGAGGATGACCGACGGCAGCGACCACAGCAGCATGAAACTCAGTACGTTGCCGACGGAGGCCGTGTCGAAGGAGCCGACCCGGCAGAGCAGAAACAGGATGAGCATGCCGATGACGGTCCCGATGAGGGAGAGCAGGGTGCTCACCCGGCAGGCGCTGTAGACCTTCCGGCCGCCCTCCGCCGCCTCCACCAGGGGAAGCATCCCGGAGCGGGAGAACACGGCGTCGATGGGGGCGTCCTGGGAAGCCATCCCGGCGATGCGGTAGCGCTCGCGGAAGGAGGGGAAGTTGAAGTTGTCCGTCGGCAGGCGGAAGAGCTTCCCGATCATGCGGGGCGTGATGTTGAAGTCCCGGATGGCGAAGACGGTCTGCGTCTTGCCGCGCATGAGGGTCACCAAAGCGTCCTGCACGCTGGTGACGGGGATGTACTCCACGACGAACACGCCGACGAGCTCGCCGTTGATGGCGGTGCAGATGGCGTTGCGGGTCTGCATGTTCTGCGGCAGACGGATGCCCTGCAGGTTCATGAAGCCCGCCGACCCGACGAAAACGGTATCGCCCCCGACGATGCCGGACAGCCCGCCGCCCTCATGGCAGACGAACTGCTCCACCGCGGGAATGCGGTAGCCCCGGCGCTCGACGAGCTCGTCGAAAAGGCCGGCGACGCCGCTGCCGGAGGCGCCGATGAGCGCCGCGGTGGTGGAGACGACCTTGCCGAGGAACACGCCCTCGGCGGCGTTGATCTCGGAGAATTTGACGGTGCCGGGCGGGAACAGGTCCTCGTCCGTGATGACGATGCGGCGGTTGCGGCC
Organism: uncultured Oscillospiraceae bacterium; assembly: GCA_905234575.1. Lineage (GTDB taxonomy): Bacteria > Bacillota > Clostridia > Oscillospirales > Oscillospiraceae > CAJOIG01. Next base: position 6,514 of record CAJOIG010000007.1, on the reverse strand, counting down.
GATGTCGGCGCAGCCGTCGTAGCCGGCCAGGGCCGCGCCCGCGGCGCGCAGGCGGCGGGAGGCGACGGCGTAGGGAAGGGGAAAGGCGAAGAACGCCGCAAAGGAGGCGCTGACGGACAGCAGCGCGGAAAACGTATGCAGGAAACCGCCGCCTCCCTCGCCCACGCTCGCGAGGATGGCGAGCAGCAGAGACCCTGCAATGAGGAACGGAGCCGCCGCGGCATAGGTCGTGCGGCAGAAGTCCTGGGACTCGCTGCGTCGGACGACGCCCTCCACGGTGTCCCGCGGGGCGCGCAGCAGGCTTGTCCGGCTGTTCTCCGTCCCGGCGGAGGCCAGCACGGACGGGTTCTTCGTCGAGGCCGCGGTGGTAAACGTGCGGCGCATGGCCCGGCAGGTGAGCCGCTCGCCCCAGAGGGCGGCGGTCAGGGAGGCCGCGCCGATGGCGCAGAAGGGAAGCGCTGTTCCGTGGCCGAGCAGGACGCGCAGCGCGTCGACGGCGGAGAAGATCGCGGACAGTGCGGCGACAGCCTCCGCGCCGGGCTTGAGATCGAACAGCTGGCGCAGTCCGGCGGAAAACACGTCCAGCGCCGCCATCATCACGGCAAGGAGCAGCACGAGGCTTACGCCCGCCTGGAGCGGCAGGCTCCGGCCCAGCATGCCCGCCATGGGCAGCCCGAAGCCGATCCAGGCCAGAATGACCGTCAGGACCAGGGCGACGCGCAGCCGCAGCGTCAGCGGGCCGAGCAGGGAGGTGTAGTATTTCGCGGCCTTGCCGGGCTTCAGCTCCGGTGTGTCCCGGATGTCCAGCGGCTCCGGCCAGTTGGCGGCCTCGGCATACTGCATCTGCCGCCGGGCGAGGATCGTGGCGATTCGCCGCACGACCGGGGCCAGGAACCGCTCGGTGAACGAGAGCTGGGGCTTTGCGGCCGCGGCCGCGGGACGGCGCTTTCGAACAGGCCGTTCCGGTTCGGACGCGGGTTCCGCTTCGGGAACGGATTCCGGCTCTTCCGCGGGCCCGGGCCCCGGCGCGTCGTCGGACGTGGGCTCGGGGCTGGCCTCGTCCTCGGGCTCCTCGGGCTCGGACCAGACGGGATGGTCATATTGCAGCGTGATGATCCCGTCCTCGCCGACGGTCACCCGCGGACGCCGGGGCTCCGGCTCGGGCTCCGGCTCGGGTTCGGGCGCAGGCTGGGGCTCGGGTGCCGGTTCCGCCTCGATCGTCGGGACCGGTACGGGCTCGGCTACGGTCTCGGGCTCCGTTTCCGGCTCGGGTTCCGGTTCGGGTTCCGGCTCCGGCTCCGGCATGGGCTCAGGTTCCGGCACGGCGTTTTTCTGGTACTGACGCAGCGTTTCGCCCAGCGCGTTCATGGCGGCGCGGCGGGATCGCGCGGCGATTTCCTCCGCGGTCTCCGGCGGGGCCGCTTCCGAAGGGACGGGCTCCCGGAGGACGGACTCGGGCTCCTTTTGGGCAGCACGAAACTCCGGGACCGGCGGGAGCTCCGGTTCCGGAACGGAGGGGGAGGGAGCGGCGGCTTCGACCTTGGCCGGACGCGCCGGGGAGGGATTCCGCCGGGCGTATTCCTGCAGAAGGTCGTTCAGCGAATACTCGCCGAAATCCGGCGTCAGGTCGGGGATGCGGATGCGGTCACTCATGGCGTTGTCTCACGACCTCGTATACGAGGATGGCGGCGGCGACGGAGGCGTTGAGCGAGTTCACCTGCCCGGCCATGGGGATGGAGAGGATAAAGTCGCAGTTTTCCCGCACGAGCCGGGAGAGGCCTCGGCCCTCGGAGCCGATCACGAGGCAGATCGGACCCTTCATGTCCGTCTTCCACAGGGGGGCGCTGCCGTCGGCCTCCGCGCCGTAGACCCAGAGGCCCTTGTCCTTGAGCTCCTGCAGGGTGCTCGTGAGGTTCGCCACCCGGGCGATCCGCATGTGCTCCGCGGCGCCGGCGCTGGCCTTGTCGGCCGCGGCAGTGACGCCCGCGCTGTGATGCCGGGGGATGATGACACCGTGGACGCCGGCGCATTCGGCGCAGCGGATGACGGCGCCGAGATTCCGCGGGTCCTCCAGGCCGTCGCACACGACGACGAAGGGATCGTCCCCCCGCTCGGCGGCATAGGCCAGGATGTCCTCCACGGCGCAGTATTCCTTCGCGGCGGCGAAGGCGATGACGCCCTGGTGCGCGCCGTTCGTCGCGCTCATGGCGTCGAGCTTGCGGCGGTCGCACTCCGTGACGGTGACGCCCGCGTTCCGCGCGTTCGACGCGATGAAGCCGAGGGCCTTGTCGTTTGACCCCTTCGCGAGGAATACCTTGTCCAGCGGACGACCGGCGCGCAGCGCCTCGATGACCGCGTTCTTTCCCTCTATGATATTTTCATCTGACATATTCATACAAAATATACTATAACACAATCCCCGCGGAATGGAAAGCCCGACGGCCAAAATTCCGCAGGGAAAAATTGACGTGGGGACCCGGACAGGTCCCCCGGCGGTCGTGATCGGTCAGGGATTTGGTCGTGCAGGTTCGTCTGCTCCACATGCCAGACGATCTGCGTTTCCGTTTCGCGCCAGTCGAACTCCGTGTGCGTATGGGTCCAGATCTTGGAGAAGCTGAACTCGCAGGGCGTTTTCATGCCCTCGATTCGCTGAAAGATGCTTTGCGGCCGGCCCGCATTTTTCTCTTTCATACAACACAAATACGCGGTTTTTCAGTCCCCGCGGAGGAGATACGCGTTCAAAGGAGCAAGAATCGACCGAAAAAGATAACAGCCATCATAAAAAATCGTAATATTTTTTGCGGATTTACAATATATTAACAAAATTCTATTGATTTTTTATGGGGGGCAAAGTAAAATTATGACAGTATTTTTTTAAGAATAAATGGAGGTATCCATCATGGCAAGGCCCAAGGGAAGCAAGAACAAAAAAAACCTGTCCGTCGCCGGAGTCGACGCGCAGATCTCCGAGCTCAGCGCGCAGAAGCTGGACCTCGAGACCGCGCAGGCGGCGATCATCGCCTCGCTGGCCGAGGTGAACGCGCAGCTGAAGGAAAACCGCAAGAGCATCAAGGCGATCGAACGGAAGATCCTGAAGCTCGAAGCCAAAAAGACGGAGGCGGACGCCGCCGCCGCGGCAGCGCTGATGCAGGAGGAGGTCCAGAAGCGTGTCGCGGCTCTCGTGGCCGAGGGCAAGAGCATGGACGATATCCTCAGTAAACTGAAATAAATAGTTTAATAATCATAACCGAAAATAACAAATCACAAAATATAACGAAAAACGACCCGAGCTTTCGGATCGTTTTTTTATTGATTTGGGTTGGGGGCCGTCACACGGCATAGGTGCCGATGGCGGTGCAGGCCGTCTTCCCGGACGCGGGGAGGATCGCCTCGCCGAAGGTCGTGGCGTTTCGACGGCCGAGGGAGGTCAGCTTCGCCCGGACCAGAACGTATCCGCCGTCCATCGGGACCGGCCGCAGGTAGTTCGCCGTCATGGAGATCGTGGGCGGGATCGATGTGCGGGAGAAGCAGTAGACCACCATGCTCATGGCAAGATCCAGCATGGTGTTCAGCATGCCGCCGTGCAGAGTGCCGAGGCCGTTCACCTCCCAGTCCAGCAGCGGAAAGCGCAGGGTGAGCTCCTTCTCGTCGTCTGAGCAGGCATGGAGCTCTGCCCGCATGCGTCCGTTCAGCGTGTGGGCCATCGTCTCGTTGATAAAGCGCAGCTCCTTTTCGAGCCACTGTTCGGTCGTTTCCATGGGTTTCCTCCCGATCGTTTTTCCCTATTATAGCAGATCGTCTCGGCACAGCGCAACTGTGATTCCGGCGTGGAGCGGCTCGCGGGGCGTCTTGACGGAAGCCCTCTTTGAGCGTAGAATTGAAAACAGCAAATGTTTCACAAGGAGATGAGCTCGATGGCCCTGCTTCGATCGGATCGAACCGCCCCGCGGCTGACGCCGGACGATCTGGAGCGCCTCACGGCCCTGCGGCATGCGCTGCACAGCCGCCCGGAGCTGTCCGGGGAGGAGCTCCGAACGACGGAGACGATCCGCACCTTCCTGGCGTCCCTGCCCGGCTGCCGGCTCCTGGATCTGCCCGTCCCCACCGGCGTCGTCGCACAGATCGCCGGAAACGACCCGGCCCGGGAGATCATGCTCCGGGCGGACATCGACGCCCTGCCGCAGACGGAGCGGACGGGCCTCCCCTGGCAGTCGCAGACGCCGGGCGTCATGCACGCCTGCGGACACGACCTGCACACGTCGTCCCTCTGCGGCGCGGCCCTTCTTCTGAGCCGGGAGGCGCAGGCGGGGCGGCTCGGCCCGACGGTGGACCTGGTGTTCCAGCCGGCGGAGGAGGGGACCACCGGCGCCCGGGCGCTCATCGACGCCGGGCTGTTCGAGGCGATTCATCCCTCGGCCTGCTTCGGCATCCACAACTGGCCGTCGGTGGATACCGGCGGGATCGTCTGCCGGGAGGGGGCGCTCATGGCGGCGAAGGTCAATTTCGACATCCTGCTGTTCGGCGCGGGCGGGCACGGCTCCATGCCCCATCTGAACACCGATCCCATCGTCTGCGCCGCCGCGGTGGTCCAGTCCCTGCAGACCATCATCAGCCGGAACGTGAATCCGCTGGATTCCGCCATCCTGTCCATCAACCGGATCGAGGGCGGCAGTCCCGTGAATCTCGTGGTGGACAAGGTGCTTCTGAAGGCTACGGTCCGCGCGCTGTCCGTTACTGTGCTGGACCGGGCGGTGGAGCGCGTCAAAACGATCGTCGCGCGCACCGCGGAGGCTTACGAATGCCGCTCCGAGATCGACTGGAAGGAGCGCATCCCTGCGGTGTGGAACACGCCGGAGATGACGGCGCTCGCCCGGCGCTGCGCGGAAAAAACGGGGGGAGAGCTCGTCTCCGCGCCGCCGTCCCTCGCCAGCGAGGATTTCGCACTGTACCGGAAATACGTCCCCTCGTTCTTCTTCTGGGTGGGCAGCCGCGTCCCGGGAACGGAGACGGCGGAGCTGCACACGCCGCGTTTTTACGCCGACGACGGCTCCCTCCGCTATGCCGCGGAGCTCTATGCCGCCTGCGGGATGACGGGGACCGGGGACGAGGGCGTTCCTGCCTCTCCGGCGGTTCAGTAGAGCTTTTCGCCGTCCCGGATGAGCATATACGGCGCGTCGGCCTCCATGGCCCCGCGCACGATCCGCTCGTCCCATTCCTCCGGGTCGATGTTCTCCACGGAGACGCTGATCCAGTCCGCCTCCGAGCCCCACTCCTCCATGAGGATGCGGTGGATGCGCTCGGCGGCGCGTATGCGGGCGGCCTCGTCCTGGGGGAAGGTCTTGATGGAAACGTACGGCAACGCTGGTTCCTCCTTTGTTCTGCGCCGCCTGGGGCGGCGCCCGGATGATTATCAATGAACGATCTGTGCGACCGATAGGGAAGGAGTGCGCTTATGAAGGTGCTGAATTTCGGCTCGATGAATCTCGACTATGTGTATCAGGTGCCCCATTTCGTACAGCCGGGGGAGACGCTCAGCTCCCGGTCCCAGGTGGTGAACCCGGGCGGGAAGGGGCTGAACCAGTCCATCGCCCTGGCTCGGGCCGGTGCGAGAACGTATCACGCCGGATGCCTCGGCGTCGGCGGCGAGGGTCTCAAAACGCTGCTGGAGGAAAACGGCGTGGACACGTCGCTGCTTCGCCCGGTGGACGAGCTGCAGGGCAACGCCGTCATCCAGGTCGCGCCCTCCGGCGAGAACTGCATCCTGCTGTTCGGCGGTTCGAACCAGTGCGTTACCCCGGCGCAGATCGACGCGACGCTGGTTTCCTTTGCGCCGGGGGATTACCTCGTGCTGCAGAACGAGATGAACGAGCTGCCGCGCCTCGTGGACCTGGCCTTTGAGCGTGGCCTGCGGATCGTTCTGAACCCGTCCCCCTACGACGAGAAGCTGAAGGCGGTGGACTTCGGGAAGCTCTCCTGGCTCCTCGTGAACGAGGTGGAGGCCGCGCAGCTCTCGGGGAGCGAGGACCCGGAAAAGGCGTGGGAGCTCCTCCACGCGCGGTACGGCGCTCTGTCTGTCCTCATCACCCTGGGCGGCGCGGGCAGCGTCGCCTATCGGGTCGTGAATGGAGTGGTCGAGACGGCGCGCCAGGAGGCGTTTTCCGTCCAGGCGGTGGATACTACCGCGGCGGGGGATACCTACACCGGCTACTTCATCGGCGGGCTCATGGAGGGGCTTCCGCTGCCGGAGTGCATGCGCCGGGCCGGCATGGCCTCGGCCATCAGCGTCACCCGGCCGGGGGCCGCGCCCTCGATCCCGGCCCGCGCCGAGGTGGAGGCGGCCCTGGCGGGAAAGTGACGCAGAACAATTATATAAATGACCGGGCGGGTGTCCGGTCGTTTTGATTCAGCGTCCGTCGATGTAGGGTCCGATCAAAGTATACGGCCTGCGGTCCGCGGATGTCAAGGCGGGGGAAGGCTTGGAACGGCTCGGTTTTTGTGGAAACATCCAATTCTG